>CAKTKV010000056.1 GCA_934572355.1 uncultured Oscillospiraceae bacterium | reverse complement strand
GAAGTCATCCGCGTTAATGACGGCGAACGGGCCGTCCACTATCCCGCGGCAGCAGAGCACGGCATGCCCCGTGCCCCATGGCTTCACACGCCCCTCGGGGACGCTGTAGCCCTCCGGCAGCAGGTCGAGCTGCTGGTAGACGTATTTTACGTCAAAATACTTTTCCATGCGCCGGCTGACCGCGGCCTTGAAGTCCTCTTCGATCTCGTGCTTGATGATGAACGCGACCTTGCGGAACCCCGCACGGTAAGCGTCATACAGCGAAAAATCAATGATCGCGTGGCCAAAGTCATCCACTGCCATGATCTGCTTCAGCCCGCCGAAGCGGCTGCCCATACCCGCGGCAAGGATAACAAGAGTAGGCTCTCTCATAATAAACACCTCTGTGTCCATAGAAATCTGAAAATGCAAAAGCATTATATCATTTCCACCCGGATTTGTACATACTAAAACCGTATTCGGCACTGCGGCTTGCGAATATACGGGATGTGTGCTATACTACAGTGAATTATAATATTGTTTGGCACTCCGAAAAGGAGGGTATATATGAAAAACGAAGCAAAAGGAAATGGAAAAGTCCGGTATTATATCGACAGCAAGAGCATCTGGGGGCAGGGAGCCGTAATGCTCATGCTCATCGCGGTGGTCTTCCGGCTCATCGGCTGCTGGGGGCTGTGGAGCGACGCGTCCTTTGCCTGGACGCAGATCGTCCTGCCTATCGCGTGCAACGTTCTTTTCGCGCTGTGCGTCTGTCTGTTCGGTAAGAAAGGATTTTTCGTGTCGGCGCTGCCTGTGCTCCTCGGCGTCGTGTTCTTTATAATCAAGTCCCTGACCTTTTACAGCAAGATCCACATGGTGCTCTGCATCCTGCTGTATCTTGTCGTTGCAGTGCTCTATACCGGCACTGTTACAGGCAGCATCGGGACAAAGTGGCTCCTGCCGCCGCTCTTCGGCCTGCCGTTTATCTACCATGTTTTTGTTGAGGATCTCCCCGCCCTGTCGAACACTGCCCAGCCTGTGACATTCTCGGCAGGTATGCAGGAGATGTCCGTGCTGTGCATCATGGCGGCGCTGTTCTGCACCGGTATGGGACTGAAGAAGCGTCAGCCAGCCGAACCTGAACTGCCCAAGATCGCAGACCCCGTTGTGATCCCGCCGCAGAGCGCGCCCACGGCAGATGCTCCGCAGGCGCCTGCGGAGGAGGCTGCGCCTGCCGGACCAACAGCGGCGGAGCAGCCCGAGGCCGCCGCGGCAGCGGAAGCCGAACCCGTTCGGGAGAACAGTAATGAAGCCTGAGAAGAAAAAGCCGCGCGGCATGATGGCCGTACGCGGTGAGAAGCGCACGATATATATCGTCTGCGCTGTTCTCGCGGCTGTGTTTATCATCGCCGTCGCGGTGGTGCTGCGCGGCGTTTCGGATAAGCGCGTGTATAATAACTATATGCAGCAGGCGCAGCAGAGCTATTCATCGAATGACTTTGACAGCGCGCTCTCGGCGCTGCGCAAGGCCGCAGCCATAGACGAGACGGATGACTGCCTCATGCTCATGGCTGACTGCTACGAGACACAGGGGAACTACACCAAGGCTCTTGAGGTGCTGCGCAGGATGAATCTGCAGAACCCTACGGTCGTTGCGCGAATCTCAGCTATCGAGAAATACCGCCAGACTCTCAGTCAGGCGGAAAAGGTGACGGTCTCTGGCCGGCAGTATTCATTGAGCACGACGAGTCTTGTCCTTGATAATCAGGGGCTGACGGACGCTGCGCTTGATGAGGTCGTGCAGCTATATGCGCTCGAGAGCCTGTCCGCGTCGGGAAACTCACTGTATGATATCTCAAAGCTCACCGCCCTCGGCGGGCTTACGACGCTGAACCTCAGCGGCAACAATATCAGCAATATCCAGCCCCTGACCCAGCTGACAAACCTGCGCACCCTGTACCTTGACAATAACCCCATTGCCGATCTTACGCCGCTGTGCAGCCTCACGAACCTGACGAGCCTGAGCATCAAGGGCATCGCCATCACCGCAAGCCAGCTTGAGACGCTATCCAAGGCACTGCCCAACTGCGCCATCCACAGCGAGGCCGCGCAGGAGGAGGTGCAGGATATAAGCTTCGGCGGTGCGACCTTCAAGTCGGACGTTACGGAGCTTGACCTCAGCGGCATGGGTCTGCGCGATATTTCTGCGCTCTCTAACTGCAAGGCGCTCACGCGGCTGAACCTCAGCAATAACGAGATAAGCGACCTCAGCCCGCTTATGAACATCCCGGGGCTTGTATGGCTCGACGTGTCGGATAATCAGCTGAGCGACCTGCGCCCGCTCATGGGCATCAGTACGCTCACCTTCCTCAACGCCGCGAACAACAGCGTCACGAGTACCGCGCCATTCAGCATGATGACCGGGCTTACCGAGCTCTATCTTGACAATAACCCACTCAGGAGCTTCACCGGCCTGCGCAAGCTGCGGAGTCTTACCGTGCTTGGACTCAGCGGCACCGGACTTACGGACGAGGGGCTTGACAGTCTCAGCGGTCTTGTGCTCCTGCGCACGCTCTATGTCGAGGATAACCCCTCCCTGACCGGCGAAGCCGTTGACGAACTTGGCGTGGCTCTCGGCAGCTGCACCATAGAGCACTCCGGCCTTGCGTATTCCGTGTCTATAGATGGCCACACGGTGACGACGGACGCAGATATTCTTTCTCTGCCGTCCTGCGGCATCATCAATATAGAGAACATCACAAAGCTGCCGAACCTAGTGTCCGTCGACCTCAGCGGCAACTGCATCAGCAATCTCTATGCCCTGCAATATGCTGACTGCCGTTTCTCAATAACGGACATGAACCTCAGCGGCAACCGCCTTGAGGACATCACACCGATCTCGTACCTCCAGAACATCGTGAGACTCGATGTGTCCTATAACGATATCAGCTCCGAGCTGCCATTTATGGCGATGTACAGCCTTGAGTCACTGAACCTCACAGGCAACCCGCTGACCTTCGAGCAGGTCGAGCTGATCCGCAAGAACCTCCCGAACTGTGATGTGATTTTCTGATAAGAGTAGTATTAAGAGTCCCCGGCCTGCGCCGGGGACTCCGTTTTATTTGCTTCGGCTCTGCTCAATGACTGCGCGTATACCCTCCGCAGTCTCGCCCTCGCGCAGCTCGCGCGCGAATATCAGCAGCCGCCCGTCGCGGTATGCATGGCTGCATGTGACAAGCACGAGAATCCGATCCTGCGCGTCGACCGTGAGCGGGATATTGATGACGGAGCGCGCTCTTACCTCGTCAATGAGCGCCTGCATGCCCGCGTCGCCCGAGCTTTTCAGCTCGTCGAACCTGCGCAGATAGAAGCTGTCCTCATCGTCCGGCAGCATGGACGCGTCGAATACCGCGAACACCGCGTATTCCCTCGTCGCGTCGAACCTGACCGTGTCCCATTCAATGACCGCGTTTTCTTTCAGCTGATCTAAGTCCCTGTACTGAGAGAGCTTGCCGAACTTGATCCCACCGTCGATGTTGTGCCCGTAAAGAACCAGATACGGCGCATCGACCCAGCCGGTGTTCTTCTCGTCGGCAAAGACCACGCCGATTCCACTGTCCTCACCGCGGAAATTGTGATCGAGATAAAACTTGTTGTCCCGGAACACGACAGGCTCGTCGGCAAGCTCCCCGGCACGGAGCCAGCCGATGATATCTGGGTTAATATCATATAGCTCCCGGAAGCGCTCGGGTATCTCGAACGCTGCATTAACGCCGAGGGAGACTTCCTGCGCGCCGGTGGACTGAGGAGCATGGTACAGCTCCGCAAGCTCGGCGGCGTCTGCCGCCTCATGCCGCCGCATCAGTACTGTCCCGGTCAGGGACGACGAAAGCACGGCGAACGCGCACAGCGACGCAATGAGCAGCGCCTTGTATCTGCTGCCGCGCCGCTTCTTGGGACAGAGCTTTTCCGTTTCTTTTGTATGCATGTCGTGCGCCCCTTCTCAGAACATCTCAGGCTCTCTGCGGCAGAGCACGACCGCCGCGCCGCTGAGACATGCGCTCACCGCGATGCCGACCGCGAGGATAGCTTGAACGACGGGAAGGCTGTCACCGGTCTTGGGCACATCCTTGTTTCTCCCCGAGCCGCCGTCTTCACCGCCGGGGAAGGTGACAGTGTAGTATTTCCCTGTCCAACGCGTCTCGCTGCTCTCGCCCTCGGAGGACGATGATGAGAGCATGACGGTGGGGTCATCGACGTTAAAGGAGAAGTCGACGCTCAGGTTCACATCCTGCTGTGCCGAGCCCGCGCCGATGAAGGTCTGGGAGGACTGGTTATCCTTCACGCAGGTGAACAGGTACACGCCGTTTTCAATGTTCTGCGTGCCGTTCAGGTTCAGCGTCACCGTCGTGTTTGACGACAGCAGCAGCCCCGAGAGCGTGTATGAGCCGTCAGGGTTCGAGGTGACAGAGCGTATCCCGTTCTCGCTGTCCCTGCTGCTGTCGCCGCACAGACGGTAGGAGCCCGCAGCCACGCCGTTTGCGAATACCGTCACTATGAGGTCACTCGAGGTGCTGTCGGGGATGACCGCCATGCTGATGGTTATGTCCGTCTCATACTGCCCCGCGTCGTTCCGCTCGCCGACCGTGAGGCTCATGTCCTTTGCAAAGTCGTCCTTCGTGAGAAGGGTGTTGTTTATGTCGGCCTCCTGCCCCGGCATGCCGATCAGGTAGCGGTATATCCCGTTTATGAGATCCTTGTCGGCGGAGCTGACCTCGTCGAACTTGCTGCCGCTGCAATAGCGCCCGACGATATCGCTGACGTCAAGCGCCGTGCTGCCGCTGTTGCCGAAGTACCATATCGCGGCCTGCGTTGCCGTGAGCGCCATCCCGTCGCTGAGCTGCGCTGCCTGCTCCTTCGTGAGCTGTCCCGCGTCGATGAGCATTTTTTTGAACGCGTCAAGACTGCCTGGAGTCGGACTCTCGGGATCGGCACTGGAGTTTTCCACGCCCCAGTACCCGTTGAGCACGATCGCGCGGATCCTGTCGGCGGCCTCGCCGTCCTCGTTGTTCGCGTAGTAGTCCGCGTCCTCAAGACGCTCCATGTTGTACTGCGCGCCCTTGCGGGGGCTGACGTCGAAGTCCGCGCAGTAGACGTAGTATTTCGAGCCGTCCGCGCCCTGGAGCACAAACTGGTGCGGCTGCCATGTGCTGGCTCCGCCGGCCTTGACGCGGAACGCGCTCTCTATCCCGTATTCGCCGAGCCACTGGAAAAACTCCGCGCTGCTGTCGTAGTCCGTCAGCTCATAGCGGCGATTATAGAGGTCGCGCTCGGTGTCGGTGGTGCCGCTGCCGTCGTTGCGGAGCGAGGGAAAGAAGGTGCGGAAGGTTTTAGAGTAGTCTATATCGGTGCTGCCCGTGGTCTTTCCCATCCATGCCGATAGTCTTCTCGCGCCGCCCGATACGCTGCATGAGCTGCCGCGGCTCGCGGCGTTTATGACCTTCGTCCGGCTCTTCGTTATGAGCTGCTTTCCGTCTGGCAGGGTCTCGACCTTCGTCGTCGTGGCTACGTACTGCCCGAATACTGGGTCACTGTAGGCGATAGGCTTGCCGTTTTCAAATGTAATAACTGTATAGCCTGTGAGCTTCCCCTCATCGTCATATATTTCCAATACAATATCGCCGCTGAGTATCTTACCATCCGCGCCGTATATCGGCTCGTTTGCCGGGCTGGGCTTTTCTGGCGGTTCATAGTCAAGGCTGGTCCAGCCGCCGTCCGGATTTATCTCAGCGTTTTCCGGCGGTGCGGAATCCTCCGTCGTCGCAGACGTCGTCGTAGTCTTCAGTGTGCTGTAGCCCGTGATGCGGCCTTCCTTGTCCCGCGTGTAGGCGACGGTCTCGGTCGTCTGCTGTCCGTCCGTGCCGTAGATCGTGCGAGTGTATGTAGTAGTGTTGGTCTGCGCATCGACGCTGACCTGCACCTTGGTTATAATGCCGTTATCCTCACTGCTGCTGTCCTCGCTTATCCATGTGTTGTCTGCCTTGACCCAGTCGGGGATGTCTATCGTGTCCTCGTCGAGCCATGCGTCAGCCGTCTCGCTGCTCTCTGCGCTGCTGCCCGGCTTGAGATCGACCGTCACGTCCGGGACCTCCGTCTTGATATCGGGTGTGCCGTCCCCAGCTTTGCCCGAACCGTTGTCGGTCTTTACCTCCGCCGTGCTGCCGTTTGCACTGCCCTTGACCGTCGTCTCGCGCCCCGCAGCTTCGCCCTCCGCGTTTGTGAGGTTCCCGGCTTCATCGTGCGTCTCTGAGGTTTTCCCGTGTTCCTTGCCGCTTGTGCCCTCGTCGGACCATTCCTTGTCGAAGCTGACGGTTACCGTCGTCTCCCCGGTGACGGGGTCAGTGACGGCGGAGGAGTCTGCGGTGAGCTTTGGGGACTCCGGTGTCCCGTCGCCGGTCTCAGTGCGGCTCTGCGCGGACTCTTCGGCAAACGCGGCAGCGCCAGAGAAGGCGCTCAGCGTCATTGCCAGTACCAGCACGCAGGACAGAAGCTTCAAATGATTCCTTTTCAACATTATGCCCTCCCATTGTAATTGACCCGGCCTGCGGCGCATATACGTTGGCATTGCCGCAGGTCATACCATATAAAGCATATTCACGCTCCGGGGAGAATATGAATGGAGTTTTGTAAAGCTGTACAAAATTTTCCATCAAAGTCGGTGACTTGTGACGATTATTGCATTATTCACAAAAAAGACTTCTTTTTTCTTCAGTACTGTGATATAATATCCACAAGAAGCAGGGATGCTTCTTTGGTCAATACAGCACAGTCGAAAGGAGTTGTCACAAATGAAGTTCACTTTTACCGAGAAGAAGATGGAGTCCTCCGAGGATCTGAGAGCTTATTCGATAAGGAAGATAGGTAAGCTCGACAGGTTCTTCAAGACCGAGGCCGATGCTTACGTTACCTTCAGCATTGAGCGCGGCCGCTTTCTCGCCGAGATCACCATCCATAACAACGGCATGTACTATAGGGCAAGCGAACTTACAAGCGACATGTACGCGTCTGTGGATTCCGGCGTCGCCGCTATCGAGCGCCAGATCCGCAGAAACAAGACCCGTCTTGAAAAGCGTCTCAGAGAGGGCGCGCTGGAGAGAGACGCCGGGGCGACCTTCGCCGCAGTTCCGGACGAGCCGGACGAGGAGTTCAAGATCGTCCGCAGCAAACGCTTCTCCATAAAGCCCATGTCCCCGGAAGAGGCGATCCTTCAGATGAACCTTCTGGGTCACGAGTTCTTCGTCTTCAAAAATATGGACTCTGATGACGCGGTATCTGTAGTCTATAAGCGCAAGCAGGGCGGTTACGGCCTTATCTGCGATGACGGCATGGACGATTGAGACACGCTCCTTTATCGACAGAGACTTAATATAAATTACAATACCCCTCCGTAAATGCGGAGGGGTATATTTTATGTGCATGATAATGGGGGAGACCCTGTTTATACACAGAGCAAAAAAATATTTGAGATTGTTAAAAAAAAATCTTGCAATTTCCGGAGAGATGGTGTATATTATAGACAACGAGAAACGTTAAAAATTTATCGTTAATTTTTGCTCAATTTATTTGGGAGGTATTAGATATGAAGTGCCCTCGCTGTGGTGGAGAAATGACCCGTGATGATCATCGCAAGTATCCTATTGATATGTGCTATAACTGCGGATATACGGAGAGCAGGGGAAATGCCCGCTCCGCTAAGGTGCTGTCCGGGACGACGAATTTTGAGCATCTCAAGAAGCTGAACTTCAATGAGTTTGTCGCGTTTGTCGGAGACGGCATCGGATGCAGCGCCAATAAGCTTGCCGAGTGGCTGACTCATACTTGCTGATAGATTGATTCGATATGAAAACCGCTCCGACCAAAAGGTCGGAGCGGTTTTTGTTGCCAATTGCATGCGGCTGGTTTATAATATCATTTATTAAAACAGACAGGATACGGTGAAACAATGGACGAAAACAGAAGCATCGGCAAGCTTTATATTGTCGCGACGCCTATCGGCAACTCAAAGGACATGTCCCCGCGCGGAAAACAGATCCTCACGGATGCGGATATGATCGCCGCGGAAGATACGCGCCGCTCTATGGTGCTGCTCAATAAGCTTGAGATACGCAATAAGCTTGTCTCGAACCATAAGTTCAACGAATACGGTAAGGCGAAGTATTTTATAAATGAGCTCCTCTCGGGCAAGAATGTCGCCGTCATAAGCGACGCCGGCACCCCCTGCATTTCCGACCCGGGAAACGAGCTTATCAAGGCTGCGGTCGAGGCCGGCATCCCGGTCATCGGCGTGCCCGGCTGCTGTGCCGCTGTCACGGCGCTGTCCGTCTCGGGCTTTGATCTGTCGAGCTTCATGTTCTATGGCTTCTTCCCGCGCGAGAACGTTGAGCGCCGCCGCCTGCTCGAAAAGATGCGCCGCGGTGATACGCGCACCTACGCGCTCTATGAGTCGCCCAAGCGCATTATGGAGCTTGTCGATTTCTTTATTGACAGCGGCGCGCACTGCCGCATGTGCCTGTGCAACGATCTTACAAAGCTGCATGAAATGAGCTTTCGCGGCACTCCCGGCGAAGTCAAGGATCAGCTCCTCGCCAAGGGCAGCTATGATAAGGGCGAATATGCCGTCGTCGTCGAGATAGACGAGGACTATATTTTCAATAAGGTTGAGCATACCGTCAGCGCAGAGGCGATGCTTGTCGACGCTATGGTCTCCGGCAGCCTCTCTTCAAAGGACGCTGTCGCCGCTGTGCTCGCGGACGAGAATAACTCCTACAGCAAGAACGAGCTGAAGGCTGCCGCGCTGAACCTCAAGCGCCTTTTCGGAGGCTGATATGGGCAGGATAATTCAGGAGCTGGAGCATGCGCTGCCCGGCCTGTCCAAGGCCATTTTTTCCCAGAGCATTGATAAGCTCTCCGATGAAAAGGTCGTCATCCGCCCCGTCAGCACCAAGACCGGCATAGCTTATCAGGCCGAGAGCTTCCGCAATAACAAGGCCTTTCACAGAAACCTGACCGCCGACGCACTTCTGCGCTATGCCGAGGAGGAGCTTGAAGGCCGGTACCGTCAGGTGCTGATAGTCTCGCAGAGCGGGGGCGGGCAGTTCTGCCTCAAGGTCAACGGCGAGTATAAGCGCACCGGCAAGGCCGCGGCGCTCCCGCTGCCCGGTGGCGCTGCCGCGCATGACCG
>CAKTKV010000055.1 GCA_934572355.1 uncultured Oscillospiraceae bacterium | reverse complement strand
TCTCATGCCTATCTCTTCATCGGCACGCGCGGCACCGGCAAGACGACCTGTGCGAGAATACTTGCCAAGGCTGTCAACTGCGAGCATCCGGTGGACGGCAACCCCTGCGGAGTGTGCCCCGCCTGCCGCGGGATAAGCGACGGTTCGGTGCTCGATGTTGTGGAGCTCGACGCGGCGTCCAATAACGGCGTTGACAATGTGCGCGCGCTCAGGGAGGAAGCGGTGTTTACCCCGGCCTCCGTGCGCAAGAGAGTGTATATTATCGACGAAGTCCACATGCTGTCGGCCTCGGCGTTCAATGCGCTGCTGAAAATTCTTGAGGAGCCGCCGGAGCATCTGATGTTCATCCTCGCGACGACGGAGCTGCAAAAGGTCCCGGCGACGATACTTTCGCGCTGCCAGCGGCACAGCTTCCGGCGTATCGACACTCCGGATATTGCCGAGTACCTCGAATACATCGCAAAGCAGGAGAGCTTCAAGCTCAGCCATGAGGCGGCGGAGCTCATCGCCAGACTTGCCGACGGCGGTGTGCGTGACGCGCTTAGCCTGCTCGACCAGTGCTCGGCCAGCGAGACGATAGACCTTGAGGCCGTTTACAGCGCGATGGGGCTTGCCGGCAACCGGCGCACGGCGCAGCTTATGAGTGGCATATTGGATCACGATACCGACAAAACGCTGCGGGACTTCAACTCCATGTGGATGGACGGCAAGGATCCGGCCACGCTCCTGACGGAGCTGTCCGGTCTGCTGCGTGACACGCTTATGACGCATGTTGCCCCCAAGGGCGCGCGCAGCCTTATATCAGGCGGCTATGACGATGCGACGCTCGGCGAACTCTCAGGCCGTATGACGACCGAAGAAATAATCTGCGCGATGGAGACCGTGCAGAAGTACACCGCGTCCATGCGCGAGAGCACCAGCCCCAAGACGACAGCGGAGCTGTGCCTTGTCTCCCTGTGCGATAACACCATGGGCGAGAGCATAGCGGAGCTTCGGGCAAGGATATCACGGCTGGAACTGCAAATGAGCAGCGGGAGCTTTGCCCCTGTGCGGGAGACTACGCGCCCGGCACCCACGCCTGCCGAAGAGGAACCGGAATACTATGAGCCGGAGCCACCGCGACGGAGAGAAGAGGCATACATCCCGGAAGAGGATGACCTTGATCCTGAGATGTTTATGGAGGAGCAGCCCGAGGACTGTTTCCTTCAGCGCGGCGGCAGAACAGAGCTTGAGCCGAAGAGAGGATCGGAAGTCCAGCCCAAAGCGGATGCGCCGGCAGGGGAGCCCACATGGAAGGATATCTGCGCAAAGGTCGCAGGTTCGCTCCCGATGGATATAAAGCTGAGACTGGACGACAGCGCTTCTGTCAGAGGGAAGATAGAAAATGGAACACTGCGTATAGAGGTCGTTCCCGGCTTTCTTTACGGGCGCTTCAACAGACAGGATGTGCTTGCAAAGTTCTCGGAAGCGGCAACGGCGCTCGCGGGGAAGGAGATACACGCCCTGCTCTCGGAGCTTCACGACGAGCCGCGCCCGCAGCGCAGTTTAGACGAGTTGAAGCAGTTCAAGGAAGTAAAATTCATATAAGCATATAATAATATAGTAAAATAATAAAAACGGAGGATAAAAAATGGCAAAAGGCGGATTTCGCGGCGGATATCCCGGCGGCGGCAACCAGATGAACATGATGAGACAGGCTCAGAAGATGCAGCAGGATTTCCTGAAAATGCAGCAGGAGCTTGAGACCAAGGAGTTTGAGTTCACGGCAGGCGGCGGCGCAGTAAAGGCGACGATGATCGGCACCCGCCAGCTCCATAGCATAGAAATAAGCCCTGATGTTGTCGACAGCGACGATGTTGAAATGCTCCAGGATCTCATCCTTGCGGCGGTCAACGGCGCTATCAAGCTTGCCGACGACGAGACCAACAAGGCCATGAGCAAGCTTCAGGGCGGCATGGGCGGCTTCCCCGGCCTGTTCTGAAATGAAGACCCCTTGGACAGACAGCGTTGATATCAACGCTCCGCTTCCCGAATACCCGCGCCCGCAGATGGCACGGCGCAGCTGGCTGAACCTGAACGGCCCGTGGCTCTATGCCTTTACGGACAGCAGCAGGAGACCGGCCGAGTATGACGGCGAGATAACCGTTCCGTTCTCACCGGAGACGGAGCTGTCCGGAGTAGGCAGAGTGCTGAAAAGCGGGGAGTACCTGTGGTATTGCAGAGAGGTCGAGATACCGGCGGAGTTTTCCGGCAAGCGCCTGCTGCTGCACTTCGGCGCAGTTGA
This sequence comes from uncultured Oscillospiraceae bacterium, assembly GCA_934572355.1. Taxonomy (GTDB): domain Bacteria; phylum Bacillota; class Clostridia; order Oscillospirales; family Oscillospiraceae; genus Limivicinus. The sequence continues at coordinate 7,062 of CAKTKV010000055.1, read as the reverse complement.
CCAGTGCGCGGCGGTGTGGGTGAACTCCACGCAGGTCGCGCGGCATACCGGCGGCTATCTGCCCTTTGAGGCGGATATCACCGACGCTGTTGAGGACGGCTATGCCCAGATCACCGTCAGAGTGACCGATGATACCGACAGAAGCTTTCAGTCCCGCGGCAAGCAGAGCTCGAAGCGCGGCGGAATATGGTACACTCCGCAGAGCGGTATATGGCAGACGGTGTGGCTCGAAGCCGTACCGGAGACGTATATTCGCTCGCTGCGCATCACCCCGGATATTGACAAGGCAACGGTCACGGTCGAGGCCGACGTCAGGGGAGACGAGCAGGCATACGCGCATTTTGACGGGCAGGACTATCCGCTCCCGGCGGAGATCCCCGTGCTGGAATTTGAGCCTTGGTGCCCGGAGAACCCGAAGCTCTACGGCTTCAGCGTAAGCTGCGGCGAGGACGAGGTGTTCAGCTATTTTGCCATGCGCAAGATAGCCGTCGCAAAGGATAAAAACGGAGTGCCGCGCCTGTTTCTGAATAACGAGCCGTACTTCCAGAACGGTCTGCTCGATCAGGGCTATTGGCCTGACGGACTCTATACCGCACCGACGGATGAGGCGCTTATCTACGATATCAGCACCGCCAAGGCGATGGGCTTCAATATGCTGCGCAAGCATATCAAGGTCGAGCCGCTGCGATGGTACTACCATTGTGACAGGCTCGGTATGCTCGTCTGGCAGGATATGCCGAACGGCGGTCGGCGCTATAATCCGGTCATAATATCCGCGCCGCTCGTGACGGGCATACATCTGAACGACTCGACGCATGCGCTCTTTGCCCGGAGCGACAGCGAGGGGCGCGCACAGTTCAAGTCGGAGCTCGGCGAACTGGTGAACCATCTGTACAACTGTCCGTGTATCTGCGTGTGGGTCATCTTCAACGAGGGCTGGGGTCAGTTCGACGCAAGAAAGATGTACGACTTTGTCCGCTCCATGGACAAGACCCGCGTTATCGACCACGCCTCCGGCTGGCACGATCAGGGCATCGGCAATGTGCAGAGCCTGCATGTGTACTTTAAAAAGTACCACTTTAAGCCTGACAAAAAGGGCCGCGCGGTGCTGCTCAGCGAGTTCGGAGGGTACAGCCATCAGGTGCCGGGGCACTGCTACAATAATAAATACTTCGGATATAAGAAGTTCGAGATGCCGTTCCAGCTTGAGGCGGCGCTTGAGGATCTTTATCAGACGGAGATCGGCCCGGCAAAGCTGCAGGGACTCTCGGCGGCAGTGTATACGCAGCTTAGCGACGTTGAGGACGAGCTCAACGGCCTGCTGACATACGACAGAAAGGTCGTAAAGATCGCGCCCGAACCGATGCGCAAGATAATAAATGTAGGTAAATGATCACCGCGTCCGTGTTCGGCTATGCCGGATACGGACGCGTGAGTTTTTAGGTGAGTGTATGCTGAAAAAAGCCTATCTTGAAATTACAAATGTCTGCAATCTCTCGTGCAGCTTCTGCCCAGGCACGCGCCGCGAAAAGCGCTTTATGACGCCTGAGGAGTTTGAAACGCTCTCGCGGAAGCTGCGCGGACATGTGGAGTACCTCTATCTGCACCTTATGGGTGAGCCGCTGCTGCACCCGCAGCTTGAGGAAATACTCGGTATAGCCGCGCGGCAGGGCTTCCGCGTCATAATCACGACGAACGGAACGCTGCTCGATAGGCGCGGCGAACTGCTCGCTTCCTCACCGGCAGTGTACAAGGTGAATGTTTCGCTCCAGTCGTTTGAGGGTAACGGCGCCGAGGAACCGGACGGCTATGTCGGACTGTGCGCGGACTTTGCGGCGAGAATGTCCGCGGCGGGGAAGCAGTGCGTGCTGCGCCTTTGGAACAAAAACGGGCTTGACAGCCTGAACCCGCAGATAGAAGCAGTGCTTGAAGCGCGCTTCCCGAAGCCGTGGAGGGACAGCCGCGGCAGCCGGTACATCGCAGAACGTGTACTGCTCCAGCCGGGCGAGCGCTTCGACTGGCCGGACATGAGTGCGGAGGACACAGGCGCGCAGCGCTTCTGCCGCGGCCTGCGGGATCAGATAGGTGTGCTGTGCGACGGAACTGTTGTGCCGTGCTGCCTTGACCATGAGGGCGACATAGCGCTGGGTAATCTGTTTGAGGATGAGCTTCCTGGTATTATGTCAACCGAAAGAGCGCGCAGGATATACGACGGATTCTCGCAAAGGCAGGCGGCAGAAGAGCTTTGTCGACGCTGCGGATATTCAATGAGATTTACATAATATAATTTACATAATTAACAAATGATTATAAGAAGCCACGGCGTGGTAAAAGAGCATAGATTTTTGCCGCTGTGGGTAAAAAAGTTTATGTAATTGGCATAGGCCGCCGGGTCTTGTATTTCCTGTCGACTTGTGCTACACTGTCGCTGATAGAAAAACATGTGTCTGTGAAAAACGGACATGGAGGATAAAGAAATGAAAGTTGCAGTTTTAGGATTCGGTACTGTCGGTCAGGGCGTTTATGGTATGCTCGCCCACAGCAAGGGACTTGAGCCGGGGCCTGTGCTTGTCAGACCCGGTAAGGATAATGAGTCTTGGAAGGTCGCGGATATGAACGCAATAGTGTCCGACGCATCCGTCGGTGCGGTCGCGGAGGTCATGGGCGGGGTAGAGCCCGCGTTCAGCTATTGCGCTATGGCACTCAAGGCCGGCAAGCATGTCGTTACCTCGAACAAGGCGCTCGTCGCGGCCAGGGGCATAGAGCTAGCAGAGATCGCGAGGGAGCACGGCGCGGCATTTTTGTTCAGTGCAGCCTGCGGCGGCGGTGTGCCTTTCCTGCATAACCTCTCGCTCGCAGTGCTCAGTGACAGAATAGAGAGCCTCGGCGGCATACTCAACGGCACGACGAACTATATGCTCGACGCCATGCAGCGCCGCAGCCTTGATTACGGCGCTGCGCTCTCGGATGCGCAGAAGCTCGGCTATGCCGAGGCAGACCCGACGGCGGACGTTTCCGGGCTTGACGCGCTGAGAAAGATCATGCTCGGCTGCGCGGTCGGTTTTGATGCGCTCCCCGATGAGGGGCTTGACCGCGAGGGTATAGAGAGCATCACCGCGGCGGATGTCGCGGATATCAAAAAGCGCGGTCTTACCTGTCGTCTTCTTGCCCGCGGCGGCAGAACGGACGGCGGAGTGTACGCCTATGTCGAGCCCGTGCTGTTCACCGCGGCGGCGCCAGAGTGCTCCGTGCTCGATAACTTTAACCTCGCAAGATACCACGGCGAGGACTCCGGCGATATAGTAATGATCGGTCAGGGCGCAGGCCGCTGGCCTACAGCCTCGGCTGTGCTGCGCGATTTGAGCTGCGTATTGCGCGGCGAGCGCGAAATGCTCGGCGCGGGCTGCGTCCGCTGCGCGGCGGACAACGAGGGCTGTGTGCATTCGTATTATGTGCGCCTGCCCGAGAAGCTTGTTTCAGAGCTTCCGGTCAAGTCGGCGAAGAATGAAAACGGCGTCGCGAGAGTTATCACGGAGCCTGTCAGCGTTGCATCCATGCATGCGTTCGCCGCAAAGCAGAGAGAGAACGGCGCGGAGATATTCTTTGCTGCTGTGGAGGAATAAGAATGAAAGTCGCAAAATTCGGCGGCTCCTCCGTCGCGGGAGCCGAACAGTTCAAAAAGGTCAAGGCGATAGTCGAAGCCGACCCGGAGCGCCGTGTGGTCATCGTCTCGGCGGCGGGCAAGAGGAACGCCGACGACCATAAGCTGACCGACCTGCTGTACCTGTGCCACGCGCACCTCAATTACGGCGTATCATGCAGCGATATCTTCAATACCATCGAGCAGCGCCTTACCGAGATACGCGACGAGCTTGGATTGAGCTATGATATCGAGTCCGAGCTTAAGGAGCTTGAGCGCACGCTGAGCAAAGACACTCCCGTTGACCTGCTTGTGTCGCGCGGTGAGTATTTCACCTCGAAGCTCATGGCCGAATATCTGGGCTACACCTTTGTCGACGCGGCCGACTGCGTGATTTTTTCCTTTGACGGCAGCATAGACTATGAACGCAGCTATGCCCTTATTGCCGAAGCCGCGGAAAAGCACGGCAGAATAGTCATCCCCGGCTTTTATGGGCGTGTGAGCACTGGCAAGATAAAGGTCATGACCCGCGGAGGCAGCGACATAACCGGCTCCCTCGCGGCAGTTGCCGTCAACGCCGATGTGTACGAGAACTGGACGGACGTCTCTGGTATACTTATGGCAGACCCGCGCATCGTCGATAATCCCGAGCCTATCAAGAAGATAACCTATGCCGAGCTTCGCGAGCTTGCCTTCATGGGCGCGACAGTGCTGCATGAAGAGTCTGTACAGCCGGTGCGCGAGAAGGGTATACCCCTCAACATCAGGAACACCAACCGCCCGCAGGACCCCGGAACGATGATAGTCGGGAACATCGACCGCGAGAACAGCGACGACCGTTTCATAACCGGTATCGCGGGCAGGAAGAACTTCACGATAATCACGCTCCAGAAGCATGACATGCATACGAGCCACACGCTCCGTCAGGCGCTTGAGGTCTTTGAGCGCTACCATGCGCCGATAGAGCACATAGCGCTGGGGCTCGATTCCTTCGCTCTCGTGACTTCGAGCGCCGGGCTTGGCGAGAGCATATATCAGCTCATGGGCGATTTGCAGAAGGCCTGCCACCCGGACGATATCAACCAACAGGACGATATCGCGCTTGTCGCGGCGGTCGGACGCAAGATGCCGTTCAGACCCGGCACATCAGGCAAGCTGTTCAAGGCACTCGGCGATGCGGGCGTCAACATCCGCACCATTGCCCAGGGAACGGATGAGCTTTCAATAATCGTTGGTATAGACAATAAGGACTATGAGACGGCCATCCGCGTGCTGTATGACGGATTTGCCGGTTAAGGAGGAAATGAAATGGAAAAGATCAATGTAGCGATACTCGGCGCAAGCGGCGCCGTCGGCAGAGAGATGCTGAAAATTCTTGAGGAATACGATATCCCGGTCGCAAAGCTCCTTCCGCTTGCAAGCGCACGCAGCGCGGGCGGCTATGTGAAGTTCCACGGTGAGGACGTTCTTATCGAAGAAGCGACCGATGAAAGCTTCGCGGGCATGGACTATGTTCTCGGCGCTGTGAAGAACGGCATGTCCAAGCGCTTCGCCCCGGCGATAGTCAAGAGCGGCGCGGTGTATATCGATAACAGCTCTGCTTTCAGACTCGATGAAAACGTGCCTCTGGTCGTCCCTGAGATAAACGGCGCGGATGCTTTCGAGAACAAGGGCATCATTGCAAACCCGAACTGCTCCACCATCATCACCCTTATGGCCGTTGCGGGGCTTGCAAAGCTCTCGCCGATCAAGGCCATGGTCGCAAGCACCTATCAGGCCGTCTCGGGTGCGGGGCAGGCGGGCTTCTCCGAGCTTCAGGGACAGATGGAAGCCATTGTTGCCGGCAAGCCGACCGAGCACTCCACCTTCCCGACGCAGATATGCCTCAACGTTATCCCACACATCGGCGACGAGCTTGAAAACGGCTATACCGACGAGGAGATGAAGATGCAGAACGAGGGGCGCAGGATCTTCCACCGCCCGGAGCTCAAGGTCACCTGCACCTGTGTGCGTGTGCCGGTCATGCGCTCGCACTCGATATCCGTCACGGTCAAGACCGAGCGCCGCATTGAGCTGGACGAGGCCAGAGCCGCCATCGCGGCATACCCCGGCGTGCGCCTTATCGATGATTATCAGGAGCGCAATTACCCGACGCCGCTTGACACCAGCGATCAGGATCTCGTCTGGGTCGGCAGAGTGCGCCGCGACCTTGTGGATGAGGACGCGATAACCCTCTGGTGCTGCGGTGACCAGATACGCAAGGGCGCTGCCGCAAACGCTGTGCAGATACTCAAGCTGCTTGCCGAAGGCAAAAAAGTGAGTTAACATAATTTTAGTGACATAACACAGCACCCGGACGATTTGTTTCGTTCGGGTGCTGTGCTCTTTTAACGGAAGCTTTATATGCAGATTGCTCAAAATATCAGGCGGGTTTTCTTGACATCTACTGCACATTGCGATATCATCATACACATCGATAATTAACACGACAACGATTTCGGAGGTGCATATATGAAACGCAGTGAGATAAACAAGGCGCTGAAAGAGCTGGAGGCAATGTGCGCAGAGTACAAGTGCTATCTGCCGCCGTTCTGCGGCTTCACACCGGAGCAGTGGAAGCACATCGGCCATGAGTACGACGAGGTGCGCGACTGCATGCTTGGCTGGGATATTACCGATTACGGCCTCGGTGATTTTGATAAGGTCGGCTTTTCACTCATCACTATCAGGAACGGCAACCGCAAAATGGCGGACAAGTACCCCAAGGTGTACGCCGAGAAGCTGCTGTATCTGAGAGAGAGCCAGTATTCCCCTAACCATTTCCACTGGTACAAGACCGAGGATATAATAAACCGCGGCGGCGGCAACGTGCTGATCCGCGTGTATAACTCCCTGCCAAATGAGGAGATCGACTATGAATCGGACGTGACTGTGCACACCGACGGTAGGACATACACCGTCCCCGCCGGGACGCAGATCCGTCTCACCCCGGGCGAGAGCATCCATATCCAGCAGTATCTGTACCATGATTTTACCGTCGAACCAGGCACCGGCCCTGTGCTCCTCGGCGAGGTCAGCCAGTGCAATGACGATAATACCGATAACCGCTTCAACCCGCCGGTTGGCCGCTTCCCTGAGATCGAGGAGGACGAGCCACCGTATAGACTGCTGTGCAACGAATACCCGGAGGCTGAGTAAAGCATGATAGTTACGATACATAACGACCATCTGACGCTGGCGGCTGACACCCTCGGCGCGCAGATGCAGAGCATCACCTCGTATAAAGGTACGGAGTATCTCTGGAACGGCGACGAAAGATACTGGAAGGGGCGCGCACCTGTGCTCTTCCCGTTTGTGGCAAGGCTCAAGGACAAGACCTATACCGTGAACGGCGGCACGTATCAGATGAAGATACACGGCTT
>CAKTKV010000054.1 GCA_934572355.1 uncultured Oscillospiraceae bacterium | reverse complement strand
AAGGAGGAGAACGGACAGTCATGAAGAACAGGAAAAGAAATCTCACGATGCTGGCGGTGCTGATGTTTGTTTGCGCCGCCGTGGTACTCAACTGGACCTATAACAACAGATGGGGAAAGCCGGATGCGGAGATGGTTTACGCAGAGGATCAGGCCATGCTTGAGGCTGATACGGATTTCGCAGACAGTCTGCTCGTCTCCGGTACGGAATACTTTGCCGAAGCAAGGCTGACGCGTCAGGTCTCAAGAGATGAGGCTCTCGAACTATTGCAGACCGCGGCATCCTCGGAGGCAGCGTCACAGGAGACGATAGACAGCGCGATGAACGCGATATCCGCAATGGCGGCGTGCTCGATGCAGGAATCGCAGATAGAGAATCTTCTGATTGCTAAGGATTTTGCCGACTGTGTCGTATACATAGGCAACGACTGCGTCACGGTCGCGGTCCCGGCTCCGGCAGATGGGCTGAGCGAGGAGGCCGTTGCGAGGATAACGGATGTGATATGCACTTCGACAGACTACGACGCAAGTCAGTTGAATATAATAGAAGTCAAGGCCTGAGCACTGCTGGTTCAAGCTTTGAGCGGAACGATGCAGGAGCGCTTTTTTTGGCGCTCCTGTATGTTTTTTCATTTTTATGATAAAATTTCGATTATTGTACTTTATTTTTTGATTTGTCCGTGGTAAAATACTGTGATTTCATTTAGGAGGTTCACCATGGGCGAGAATTATATTACCTGCCGGGAAGAAAAGGGCAGCATCAATATTTCCGAAGATGTCATTATGAGCATGGTCAAATCCGTGCTGAGCGAGGTCGAGGGTGTGGCCGGCCTGTCGAACACCGCGGGCGCCGAGCTTGCGGAGCTTATCGGGCTCAAGTCCGTCTCCAAGGGTGTCAAGGTGCAGTTCGAGGACGGACGCGTTGTCGTCGACATTATCATCACGGTCGTGTACGGCTGCAACATCGTAAACGTGGCAAAGGCCGTGCAGGACAAGATACTCTCCGTCGTTCAGGCGACGACCGGCATTGAGAACGCTGAGGTGAACGTTCACGTTTCCGGCATAGCTTTCGACAAGTAAGAACGGAGGTACGGCGATGACCAGATCAACTGCCCGCGAGATCGCGATACAGCTCGGCTTTGCGGCAGCCTCCTCGGGGGAAGCACCGCAGGAGCTGTTTGACAGCTTCTTCGAGCGCGGACATTACGACACGCTTGCCGCGGAGGACGAGCTATACAGCGAGTACCCGAACACAAAGCAGCTGGAGTATATCCGCACACTCGCTGCACTGACCTATGAGCACAAAGACGAGATCGACGCGCATATAAAGCGCTACGCCAAGGGCTGGAAGCTGGAGCGCATCTCCCGCACCGCGCTTGCGGTGCTGCGCTGCGCTATCTGCGAGATCCTGTATATGGAAGATATCCCGAATGCAGCGGCGATAAACGAGGCGGTCGAGCTTGACAAGGGCTATGACGAGCCGGATGTCGTCTCGTTCGTCAACGGTGTTCTCGGCGGCTTCATGCGCGGCGAGTTCGGCGAAGCGATAGACGCCGCCGTTGATACCGGCGCGGCGGAGGCCGAGGCCTCCGATGTCACGGCAGAGCAATGAGCGGACAGGCAATAAGCGTAACCGAGCTCAACAACTACATAAAGGGTTTAGTCGAGCAGGACGCGATGCTGGCAAATGTATGCGTCCGCGGTGAGCTTTCAAATTATAAGATATACCCCTCAGGTCACCACTATTTCACACTGAAGGACAGCGAAAGCAGTCTGCGCTGCGTCATGTTCAAAAGCAGCGCTTCAAAGCTTCGTTTTCGCCCGGAGAGCGGAATGGGCGTCACTGCCTGGGGGCGTGTCGCTGTTTACCCGAGAGACGGCGCATATCAGCTCTACTGCACAGCGCTCATGCCGGAGGGCACAGGAGATCTGCAAGTTGCTTTCGAGCAGCTCAAGGCAAAGCTTTCGGAAGAAGGGCTGTTTGACCGCGCGCATAAAAAGCCGCTGCCGGAGTTTCCGGAGCGCATAGCGATCATAACATCCTCCGCGGGCGCGGCGGTACACGACATGATCCGCATTCTCGGACGCCGCTGGCCGATGACGAAGGTGCTGCTGCTGCCGGTGCGCGTGCAGGGGGTGGAGGCACCGCCTGAGATCGTCGGCGCGATACGGTACGCGAACGAATTCGATGTTGCCGACCTGATAATCACAGGGCGCGGCGGCGGGTCTATTGAGGATCTGTGGGCCTTCAATGATGAGCGTGTTGCGCGCGCTATTTACGAATCGCGCATACCGGTGATATCCGCGGTAGGCCATGAACCGGACGTCACGATATCCGACTATGTTGCGGACAGGCGCGCGTCAACTCCGTCAAACGCGGCGGAGATCGCCGTGCCGGATCAGCGCGAGATAGCAGAGCTTATCTCCGGATACAGCATCCGTGAGGATCAGGCGATGCGCAAAAAGCTCGCCCAGCTCTCCGACAGGCTTGAAGCCTTCCGGACAAGGCAGGTCATGGTAAACCCAACGGCGCAGTTTGACAACAGGCGCCTTGAGCTTGACAGGGTAAGGGAGCGCATGATATCCGCCGAGGAGCGTAAGCTGCACGGATGCCGGCAGAGCTTTATAAGCCTTGCGGCGTCGCTTGACGCGATGAGCCCGCTGCGCGTACTGACGCGTGGATACGCTATCGCAAGCACCGAGGGCGGCAGCTGCGTTAAAAGCGTAAACGACATTTCCGTTGGGGACAGGATAAGCCTTTCTCTTTCAGACGGCAGGGCGGAGTGCCTTGTCGAGAAGACGGAAAAGGCAAAGAAAACAGTTAAAAGGAGCGGTGCAGATGGCAGCAAAAAAGCAGAGCGCGAGCTTTGAAGAGTCTCTTGCCAGACTTGACGAAATAGTAAAGCACCTTGAAAAAGGCGACATGCCGCTGAGCGAGTCGCTGAATCTATACGAGGAGGGCACAGCCCTAATAAATGCATGCAGCAAAATGCTTGATGAAGCCGAGCAGAAGGTCGTCAAGCTCAAGAAAGGGCCGGACAGAGCCCCGATAGAATTGGATTTTGAGGACGAACAGTGATATGACAGCTGAAGAATACAGACTTAAGATTGATGAAGCTCTTGCTGGATATTTTAATGTGCGCGAGGGCGCGCTGAACGCGGGGCTTGCGGAAGCCATGCGCTACAGCCTGCTTGCGGGCGGCAAGCGCATACGTCCGCTGCTCGTGTTGGAGTTCTGCCGCATCGCGGGAGGCAACATCGAAAAGGCAATTCCGGTCGCATGCGCGATCGAGATGCTGCATACCTATAGCCTTATCCATGACGATCTACCGTGCATGGATAACGATGAACTGCGCCGCGGCAAGCCCACGAACCACATGGTTTACGGTGAATGCACGGCAACTCTTGCAGGCGACGCACTTCAGGCCGAAGCCTTCGGTACGATACTGCGCTGCGATCTGCCGCCTGCCGTGAAAGCAAGCTGCGCTGAGATACTGGCTGATGCAGTCGGGCTCGACGGCATGTGCGGGGGGCAGTTTCTCGACATGAGCTGGGAAGGCAGAGCACTTACGGAGCAGGAGCTCAGCGAGATAAACACCCGCAAGACGGGCGCGTTGCTTGTGGCCGCTTGTCAGATGGGCGTTGCCGCTGCCGGCGGGAGCGAGCTTATGCTTGCCGCCGCGGGGCACTACGGCTCAGCTATAGGCATGGCCTTCCAGATAAGGGACGACATGCTTGACGTGCTCAGCACCGCCGAAGAGCTTGGCAAGCCTATCGGCTCCGACCTTGAGGAGAAGAAAAATACATATATGGTCCTCATGGGCAGGGAAGGCTGCGAGAAAACAATTGCGAAACTGACGGATTTTGCAAAGAACGTGCTTGATGAAGCATTTGAAGATACGGCTTTCCTAAAGGAGCTTGCCGACGCGCTTTCCACAAGAGAGAAATAAAACGCACTGATGTGCGCAATTATTCAGGGGTAGAGCTTGAGTATTTTGGAGAAGATAAATTCATCCGCAGACATAAAGAAGCTTGACAGGGAACAGCTTCCGCAGCTGTGCGATGAGCTGAGAAAATTTGAAATAGAGAATATTGCAAAAACCGGCGGGCACCTCTCGTCGAATCTCGGGACGGTGGAGCTTACCGTCGCGATCCACAGAGTATACGACACAGAAAAGGACAGGCTTGTTTTTGACGTCGGCCACCAGAGCTATACGCATAAGATCATCACAGGACGCAGGGATCGGTTCGATACTCTGCGACAGTACGGCGGACTGTCGGGCTTCCCAAAGCCGTCTGAGAGCAATGACGATGCTTTTATTGCAGGCCATGCGTCAAACTCGGTTTCTGTCGCCCTCGGCATGGCAAGAGCAAGGACGCTCACCGGCGGGGATTATGATATCGTCTCCGTCATCGGCGACGGCGCGCTTACGGGCGGTCTGTCGCATGAAGGACTTGCAGACGCCGCAGCAAGCGGCGAGCCCATGGTGATAATCCTGAACGACAACAATATGTCGATAAGCGAAAATGTCGGCGGCATGGCGCAGATGCTTCAAAACATGCGCATAAAGCCCGCCTACATAAGCTTCAAGCAGTGGCTGAGAGGATTGTCTGAGAACATCCCGGGGCTATATAAGGCCATCCACAACATCAAGGAATGGCTGAAGTCACGGCTCCTGCCAGGTAATGTGTTCAGCGAGATGGGGCTATACTATCTCGGGCCGGTTGATGGGCATGATATCGATAAGCTTGAGACTGCGATACGTCTGGCAAAGGACGTCAGGAAAACCGTGGTGCTGCATGTCCTGACCAAAAAGGGAAAGGGCTGCTCCTATGCTGAGAGCCACCCGGACAAGTATCACGGGATAGGCCGCTTTGACCCGGAGACCGGCGAGCTTGCGCCCGCCGCCGTGAGCTTTTCAGATAAGGCCGGTGAGTATCTCTGCCAGTATGCGGAGACCGATCCGCGCATTGTCGCGATAACCGCAGCAATGGCGGGAGGTACGGGCACTGAGTGCTTTGCATCAAAGTTCCCGGAGCGCTTTTTTGACGTCGGCATTGCTGAGGGACATGGCGTAACGATGGCCGCTGGCATGGCAAAGCAGGGGCTTGTCCCCGTGTTCGCCGTCTACTCAAGCTTCCTGCAAAGGGGCTTTGACATGCTCATTCATGATGTGTCGCTGCTTGGCCTGCATACGGTGTTCTGCGTTGACCGCGCAGGACTTGTCGGCAACGACGGTGAGACGCATCAGGGCGTGTTTGACGTGTGCTATCTTTCTGCTGTGCCGGGGATGACGATACTTTGCCCGGCGAGCTTTCAGGAGCTGCACGACATGCTCGGCTATGCGATACATGAGGTGACAGGCCCCGCGGCGGTGCGTTATCCGCGCGGCGGTGAGGGACGCTACACAGACTCCCTCATGCAGGCGGAAAACGTGATCCGTGAGGGCACGGACGTGACGATCGTCTGCTATGGCACGATGATAAATGAGGTGCTCAACGCCGCTGACATGCTTCAGAGCCGGGGCATTTCGGCGGAGATAATAAAGCTCGGGATGATCGCGCCGAACAGCTTTGAGCAGTGCATCAGTTCCGTGCGCAAAACGGGGCGTCTGCTGGTGGCGGAGGAAGTATGCAGCGTGGGCTGCGTAGGCTCTGCCTTGCTGGCAGCGATATCCGTCGCCGGTGTCGAGCTGAAAGCCGCGGAGCTTCTGAACCTCGGCAATGGAATCGTCAGGCACGGCACGGTCGACGAGCTTCGCCGAGAAACCGGCATCGACGCCGCGGCGATAGCGGCGGCGGGCTGTGAAATGTGCAGGACAGATACGGAGCGTGTATGAAAAAAGTACGTCTGGATCAGCTTGTATATGAGCTCGGCTTTACGGACAGCCGGGAGCGCGCGAAGACCACGGTCATGAGCGGCCTTGTTTTTGTCAACGGTCAGCGGGCTGATAAGCCCGGCATGCCGGTAGCGCCCGACGCCAAGATAGAGGTACACGGGGACGCGCTGCCGTTCGTGAGCCGCGGCGGTTTTAAGCTTGATAAGGCGCTGAAGGTTTTCCCGGTCGATCCCTCGGGAAAGGTCTGCATCGACTGCGGCGCATCGACCGGCGGCTTCACGGATGTGCTGCTCCAGCATGGCGCTGCCAAGGTATATGCGGTCGACGTCGGCTACGGTCAGCTTGCGTGGAAGCTGCGCAACGACGAAAGAGTCATAAACCTTGAGAGGACGAATCTCCGCTATGTAACAAGCGAGCAGATCCCGGAGCTTATGGATCTGGCCGTGATGGATGTTTCGTTTATTTCTATTAAGCTCGTGCTCCCGGCAGTCAAGGCACTGCTCAAGCCAGACGCCGACCTGATATGTCTCATAAAGCCACAGTTTGAGGCCGGAAGGGAAGAGGTCGGAAAGAAGGGCGTTGTGCGTGACCGCGCTGTTCACGAGCATGTTATACACAGCATACTCGACTTTGCCCCGCAAATAGGCCTTACGGTGATGGGGCTGGATTTTTCACCTATCAAGGGGCCCGAAGGGAACATTGAATATATCTGCCACATGAAGAACCGCGTCGGCGAAACTGCCCAAGTTGACGTTGAAGCGGTCGTGACCGCCTCACATGAGGCACTGTAAATAAGGTGATATAATGATCGCAATTTGCCCTAACCCATTTCGCGACACGGGATGCACGCTCAGTCTCAAAGCTGAGGAGCTTCTCACGCAGCATGGCTATGAATGCTGCATATGCCCGGTATTCGACGACCCGTCAGGCAGCGTTATCCCGGCTGGGATAACAATAAAGAGGCTGACAGACGTTGCCGCTGGCTGCTCGCTAATCGTTGTTGTGGGCGGCGACGGAACGATACTCAGCGCGGCGCGCCAGCTGCATGAATGTACGGTACCAATTCTTGGCATTAACCTCGGCTCCAAGGGCTTTATGGCGACGCTCGAACCGAATGAGCTTGATTACGTCCTAAATGCCGCACGCGGAGAATATCGGCTCAGCCGAAGGATGAAAATCGACGTAAGTCTTGTGCGCGGCGGGAAAACGGTCTATACCGACTGCGCGCTCAACGACGCCGTTATACATGGCTACGGGGACTGCATCAAACTTACCGCGCTGTGCGACGGCGGGCATATAACTGCGTTCTCCGGTGACGGGATCATACTTTCCACGCCCACAGGGTCGACGGGCTACTCTATGTCGGCGGGCGGGCCGATCGTTGAGCCGGATGCGGAGAATATCATCATCAGCCCTATATGCGCACACATGATGAGCTCGCGCTGCTATGTGCTCGGCCCGGAGCATGAGATCGAGGTACACGTCGAAAAGCTGCACGGACGCCGCGCCTATCTTTCCGTTGACGGAAATTCGGTCATGGATCTTGCAAACCATGACAGCCTGATAATCCGCCGCTCTGCCAGCTGCACAGTGATGGCAGACATGGGACTTAGAAATTTTTACGAAATTGCTTTCGGCAAACTTCGCTGAATATTGGAGGAAGCATTATGAAGCCTGGCAGACAGAGCATTATAATGGAAATAATAAACGAAAAGGACATTGAAACGCAGAACCAGCTGCTCGAAGAGCTCGCGGCGCGAGGGGTGAAGAGCACACAGGCAACGCTTTCCAGGGACATACGCGATATGCGTCTTGTCAAGGAACTCGGGCCGAACGGCAACTACCGCTATGCCGCGGCTTCAAAGCCCAGCGTTGCCGCACTCGATACCAAGCTGCGGAATATATTCAAGGAGTGCGTGCTCTCTTATGACATTGCGCAGAACATCTTCGTAATGAAGACCCTTCCGGGCCTTGCACCCGGTGCGTGCTCCACGCTCGACAGCATGGAGATAAACGGGCTTGTGGGCACTATTGCAGGCGACGATACCGCGTTCGTGCTCATGCGTGACAATGAGTCGGCACAGGCGTTGTATAACGAGATCGAAGAGCTGCTGTAAAAGGCAGGTGTGCAGAGGGCGCTTTCCAAATAGGAGGACACCATGCTTAATGAACTGCATATAGAGAATATAGCCGTCATTGAACGCGCGGATATTTCATTCGGCAGAGGCCTCAATGTGCTGACCGGCGAGACCGGCGCAGGTAAATCAATCGTCATTGACTCGATAGGCGCTGTTCTTGGCGACCGCGTGAGCCGCGAGCTTGTCCGCCGCGGCGCGGATAAGGGGCTCGTCACTGCCGCGTTCGATGTGGACGGCTGCGAGAAGTGGCTGGCGGACAACGAAATAGAAGCCGATGATGAGCTTATCATCCAACGCCGCATCACAGCGGATGGGAAAAGCAGCTGCCGCGTCTGCGGCACGCCAGTAACGGCGGCGCAGCTCAAGGAGCTTGCGGCGCTGCTTGTGGATATCCACGGGCAGAATGACGGACGCCAGCTCATGGATGAGCGCCGCCACCGCGAATATCTCGACCGCTTCGGCAACTATCAGGGCGCGATGGATACCTATGCCGCGGCATGGGAAAAATACCGCTCTGTCAGCAAGGCGCTAAGTCAGCTCCAGATGGACGAAGTAGAAAAGGAACGCCTGAGCGACAGCCTGCGCTACCAGATAGAAGAGCTTGAGCGCGCGGGTCTGAAAGCAGGGGAGTATGATTCCGCATGTGCCCGGCGCGATCTTCTGCGCAACTCCGAAAAGCTTACGGACGCACTGGATCAGGCGATGGACGCGCTCAGCGGTGGGGAGGACAACGCCCTGTCCATGGCGCAGAACGCTGCGTATTACACCGGCAAGGCCTCGGCCTACGCTTCCGAGCTTGAGGCGGCGGCGGAGAATATCAACAGCGCCGTCTTTACGCTGACGGACGCGGCGGAGACGCTGCGCGATTTCCGCGACAGCCTTGACTTTTCACCCGAGGAATATAACGAGCTTGAGACGCGCATCGCGCTTCTAAATAAGCTGCAACGCAAGTACTCGCGTGACGAGGACGCGCTGATAAGCTACCTTGACGAGTGCCGCGAGAAGCTTGACGGAATACAGTATGCTGAGGAACGCTCGGCAAAGCTCCGGCGGGAGCTGGACGCGGCGGCAAAAGACTGCGCCGCGAAGTCTGCCGCCCTCAGCGCGAAGCGTCATGAGGCCGCGACCGAGCTTGAAGGGCGTATAAGCGCGGAGCTTCGAGAGTTGAACATGCCCTCGGTCAGGTTTGCTGTAGAGTTCTCGCCCATTGAGGGAGAGCCCGGCTTTGACGCGAACGGCTGCGACGATATCCGCTTTATAATGTCGGCAAACGCCGGTGAGTCGCTTGGCCGCATAAGCCGTATCGCTTCCGGCGGTGAGCTTAGCCGTATCATGCTTGCAATGAAGAACGTTTTCGCTGAAAACGACCCCGTCGGGACGATGATCTTCGACGAGATAGACACGGGCGTATCTGGCATCGCGGCGCAGCGAGTGGG
>CAKTKV010000053.1 GCA_934572355.1 uncultured Oscillospiraceae bacterium | reverse complement strand
GCGGGGCACTGTGCAGCGCAGGAACCGCACTCAACGCACTTGTCAGCGTCGATCTCATAGTGCAGATCGCCCATGTCGATCGCTTCAGCGGGGCACTGTGCAGCGCAGGAACCGCAGGACAGGCACTCGTCAGTGATAACAAAAGCCATAGTGTTACCTCCGTATGTTATTTGACCATTCACCTCTTAGGGATATAAGGTCTCTACATGCCGTATTGTATCACATCCTGCTCAAAAATCAATCGCAAAATTTGTGAACGATATATTTTCCATTGAAACTGGCAATAATTTTCACGCGGATCACCGGTTTCGCCTGATTCAGCAGGGCTTACGGGTGATAATCAATTATTATAAACGGCGCGCCGAGGGGGTAGTTCATATCAAAAGCAACGAAAAATTCACGCAGCGGGCGGAGCTTGCCATCGAAAACGCACGCGCAGCGGCGGGCGAGCTTGGGCACGGTTATGTCGGCACCGAGCATCTGCTGCTCGGCATAATCGCGGAGAAGGACGGCCTCGGCGCACGTATTCTGCGCTCTCAGGGGCTTGACGGCGAACGGCTGCGCGGAATCATCATCCGTCGCAGCGGCATCGGCAGTCCCGCAAAGCCGAGCCAAGGGCTGACGGAGCGGGCAAAACTCGCGGTGGAGCGAGCTGCGGAGGAGGCGCGCTGCCTTCAGCAGAGCTACATCGGCACCGAGCACCTGCTGCTCGGCCTGCTGCGTCAGAGCGACTGCGGAGCCGCCGCCGTTCTGCGTGAGGCCGGCTGCGACCTCAACGATATCTACACCGACATTATGGCCGTGTTCGGGAACCCCGATTTCCGCGGCAAGCCCCAGACGGGCACGGCGCGCAGCACGATACGCCGCGCGGACACGCGTGTGCTCGACCAGTATAGCCGCGACCTGACCGACCTCGCCGCGGGCGGAGCCTTTGACCCCGTAGTCGGGCGAACTGAGGAGATACGCCGCGCGATACAGATCCTCTCGCGCCGCAGCAAGAACAATCCCGTGCTCGTCGGGGAGCCGGGCGTCGGCAAGACCGCCGTCGCCGAGGGGCTCGCGATGTGCGTTGCACAGGGGCAAGCCCCGGCGGAGCTCAAGAACAAGCGCATAGTGTCGCTGGATATCTCGGCAATGCTCGCTGGAACAAAGTACCGCGGTGACTTTGAGGAGCGCGTGAAGTCCGTGCTGCGCGATGTGCGCCGCGCCGGGGACATCATCCTCTTTATAGACGAGCTGCACACCATCATCGGCGCGGGCAGCGCCGAGGGCGCGATAGACGCGGCGAATATCCTCAAGCCCGCTCTTGGCCGCGGCGAGGTGCAGATAATCGGCGCGACGACGCCGGAGGAATACCGGCGGCACATCGAAAAGGATGCCGCGCTCGAACGGCGCTTCCAGCCGGTGAAGGTCGGCGAGCCCGACCGCGAGCAGACGATGGAGATGCTGCGCAGTGTGCGCACACCGCTTGAACGGCACCACGGCGTCAGGCTCACCGCCGGGGCGATGCGCGCGGCCTACGAGCTCTCCGTGCGGTATATAAACGACCGCTTCCTGCCGGACAAGGCCATCGACCTGCTCGATGAGGCGGCAGCCGCAGTACACGTCGCGGGCGAGCGGATAACCGTCGAGACGCAGGACGTGGCGCAGGTCGTGTCCATGTGGACGGGCGTACCCGTGACGGGGCTTGACGCAGACGAGAGCCTGCGGCTCTTAACGCTAGAAAAGCAGCTGCGCGAGCGCATCATCGGGCAGGACGAAGCCGTCTCCGCCGTGGCGCGCGCGATACGCCGCGGGCGCGTCGGGCTCAAGGATCCGGGAAGACCCGTCGGTTCGTTCCTGTTTTTGGGCCCCACGGGCGTCGGAAAGACGGAGCTGTGCCGCGCGCTGGCCGCGACCGTCTACGGCGACGAGGGCGCGATGATACGGCTCGATATGTCCGAGTACATGGAGAAGCACTCGGTCAGCCGTCTGATAGGCTCCCCTCCCGGCTACGTCGGCTACGAGGACGGCGGTCAGCTCACCGAGAAGGTACGGCGCAAGCCGTGGTCGGTGGTGCTGTTCGACGAGATCGAAAAGGCGCACGAGGACGTTTGGGGCATCCTGCTTCAGATCATGGACGACGGGCACCTCACCGACTCGGCGGGGCGGCGGATAGACTTTTCAAACACGGTCATCGTCATGACCTCGAACATCGGCGCGAAAGCGATAACCGAAAACCGCCCGCAGCTCGGCTTCACCGGCGGCGGTGAGCCCGACGGCGAGACCATGCGCAGCCGCGTCATGGAGGAGCTGCGCGCGACCTTCAGGCCGGAGTTTCTCAACCGCGTGGATGAGACGATAATCTTCCGCCGTCTCCGTGAGGAGGACATGCTCGAGATCACGCGGACGATGCTCACGAAGGTCACCGAGCGCTTCAGCGCCCTCGGCCTTGAGCTGAGCGTGCCTCAGGAGACGGCGCAGTGGCTTGCGCATGAGGGCTATGACGAGCGCTTCGGCGCAAGGCCGCTGCGCAGGACATTGCAGCACAGTCTTGAGGACACCGCGGCGGACATGCTGCTCGATGGGCGCATCGCCCGCGGGGACAGGGTCACGGCGGAGGTCGCGGACGGCGGGGTCATACTGGTCAGGGATGAAAGGACTTGACGCATCGGAATGCAGCGAGTATTATTATATGGAATATTTTTGATTTACGGAGAATACCGAATGAAGAAACAGATAATCTCGCTGATCCTCTGCCTGCTGATGTTCGCCTCGATGCTCCCGGCGGCAAGCGCCGATGTGCTTGAGGATATGAACATTGCCGACCCCGGCTCCCTTCCCGCGGCGCTTGAAGCGAACGACAAAAAAGCCGTTCTGAAAGCTCTCGAGGGCGACCTTTACGGCAATGCCGTCATTGTCGATCTCAACACCTTCAATGCCCTTGTCTTGACTCCGGCAGAAAAAGCTCCCGACATGTACGGGGCTATGCCCTATATTGAAAACCGCGTAGTTATCGGTCTGTACGAAAACGAGCACGCCGACGCGAAGACCGCGATAAGCAAGGATACTCAGAGCTTTTATTTCTATCCGCAGAAGGGGCAGTATAAGTCTGATTTCGCCTTTGGCATAGCGGCAGACCTCAGGAACCTGAAGCTCCCCGAGCGTGAGGAGCAGGAGTTCGACGCCCTGCTTGACAGTGCGCTGTTCGTGCGCGAGCGCGGGTTTTACGATATAAGCGGAGACGTCTGCTCCGGCTGCGGCACTTACACCCACGAGCCCGCGGATCACTCCGTTCTGCCTTGCGGAGTCCACATGACCTGCAATAACGATAAGAACGACATCGCGCACTATGTCCGCTGCCGCGAGTGCGGGCGCATGGCCTGTGCCTGTTACTGCAACAATTATCTTTCCGATACGGTCTGCATCGCGGTCACAGGAAGCGGGGAATATGCCGTTGCCGGGAACTTCCATGAGTTTATCGCCCTCTCCTTTGACAAGGATGCGGATGTCAAATATATAGGCCTTGAGGAAGCCCCAAAGTCCACTCCCGCTCCCACTGCGTCGGCAAATCCTGCGGACACGGCGGCAGCCGAAAGCACGGCAGCTCCGGCCGACATGCAGGCTGACACGTCGGAGGACACCGCGAAACCGGCATACCGCCCTGGGACGGAGGTCACACCGGAGGTCAAGTGCACCGTGTGCAGCAAGAGCCTTACGCTCCCGCAGAGCATTGCCCTCAACTGCGGCACTCACTATACCTGCCCTGAATGCAGAACAAAGATGAATGGCACGGAGGAGAGCGCACATCAGGATGTCCTTGAGTGCGGCCACTATTCCTGCGACGGCAAGAAGCATTCTACAGAGATATTCAGCGAAAGCTGCCCGAATGAGCCGAAGCACCACAAGTGCGAGGGCGAGACGGGCATGCATGAGTGCTCTGCCTGCGGTCAGAAATACGCCTGTGAGGACGCCATACAGCACGCAAGCTGCTATATCTGCGGCAGACCGATCTGTGTCGGTGAGCACTATGACTGTGAATTTTGCGGCGGCAGATGGTGCGACGGACGCTACCATGGCCCCGGCTCCTGCACCTGATGGTATCGCTGAAATGCGAAGGTACATCATAATTCCAACATAAATATGGCAAAAGCCTGTAGCGCTAAAGCTACAGGCTTTTATTATAGATATAATAAAAAATCGCTGCGAACTGATGTTCGCAGCGACATGGCAGCGGGAGAAGGATTTGAACCCTCGCATACGGAGTCAGAGTCCGCTGTGCTACCACTACACAATCCCGCTAAAAGCAAGGATTATTATACCTTTTTTTACAGATTTGTCAAGAGTAAATTTCAGGATCCCGCACATTTTTTTGACACTGCAGTGTCGATGCTACCGCCGAACACGACAAAGCGGTCATACAGAAACTCCGTGGCAAAGTTCAGCAGCATGGAAACGGCAAGCACCACGTACTCGTTCCAGCCTATGCCGGTGAGCTTGTCCCCGCCCCAAGTGGACAGCGGCGTGAACACGAGATAGTATGCCGCGACCTTGAGCATCGCGATCGGCACATTATTGGCCGAACGGAACGTGATCTTTCGGTTGAGCGTAAAATTCCACAGCACCGACAGTATCATCGCAGTAAGATAGCACACCCAGTAATTCCAGCGGAAAGCCTCGTTCATCAGCGTGAAGCTCAACAGCTGAATGATCCCGGCGCTGGCAGAAAATAGCGTGAACTTTACCGCGCGCACAAGCTCTTTCTTATCCATAAGTACCCCCATGCGGAAGCCGCAATGCTTCAAATTTTTGAACCAATTGCAGTATACTCCCGCAGGAGCGTTTAGTCAAGCGAATAGTATAAACTCAATCTTTCTTATCACATATAAACGGCAGAAACAGGTACACCGGCAGACCGAGCGCAAAGATAAACACATAGCGCAGACTATACGCCACCGGCGCCGCGATCATGATGCACAGCCAGTTTGCCAGCGCCGGGACATAAGCGATCCACGCACCGCGGCGGCGCTTTATTATGCATATAAGCATAAACGCGGCAGTGACCCACAGGAGCGTTCCGCTGCTTATCGTCGCCTTGATATTCTCCAGCGGCTCCGCGATCGAAAAGCCGAATACCTGCTCAAACACATCACGCATCCTGACGCCGCTGTAGTCGACTTCGTTGACTATCTCCGGTATGAACTGGATATATCCGTTTCCGTCCTTCGCGCCCAGCTTCCAGAAACCGTGTGTCTCCATCAGATAAGCCCGCATGTATGTGACGGGGTTCTTGATGCCCATGCTTATCCATGTTTTTATAAACTCGGTCTTGGTCTGCTCAAGAAAATCCTCGTCAAAGAAGTAGTTCCATTTAATGCTGTCAACGATGCAGGGCGCGTAATTTTCCTGCCACCACCATTGCAGCATGAGCCGGTAAGCGTACTCCTCGTCGGCCTCGGACATGTTCCCGTCATAGTAAATGACTGCGCCCATCTGCTGTATCGGTATGCCGACGCTCTCGACAAACTCCTGCTTTATGCCCCAGGCTTTATAGCCGACGCTTGTGATAACAAAATAGAACGCGATGATCCCCGCAAATGCGGAAACGACCACCTTCCGCTGCTTCTTGAGCGCTATCGCCAGCGCCGCGGCGGATACAATAACAACATATATGCCGTTGTTCCTGAAAAACGCCGCGCCGAGAGCCGTGAGCAGCATGCGGATAAATCCGCGCCGGTCAATGCTCCCGCTCCGCAGAGCGGTATAGAGCTGTATCGACAGCAGAAGCAGCAGCGCTGAATAGAGCGGATCCTTCCACAGCGTGATCGCATACGCCCCGAAGAGCGGCTCCAGCGCGTAGAAGGCTATGACCGCCGCTATATACACCCTGCGCGCACCGTTCTCTTGAAGGAAGCTCACCACGCGGCATATAACCAGCGCCATGAGCGCCGACTGCGCCACCGAGTAACAGCATATTCCTATATTGTAGTCAGAGAACAGCTCGCCGATCTTCAGAAACACGCCGAGAAACAGCGTGTAGGCAACCGGGTGATGATTGTTGTTGGGGTGTCCCACATCTATCATCTGCCTCAGTGACGAGAAGGAATCCCCCTGAATGCTGCCGGGATAAAAGCTCAGCAGATACGGCGTCCACGCCAGCAGCAAAAGCACGAACACAAATATCAGCAGCCTTTTATTCTTTCTGCCGTCGCTCTCCGGGTGCTCCAGCCTGTCAATTATGATGCTCAGCAGCGTCATTGCGGCATAGCACAGCACGAATGCCGCAAGCAGCCACAGTGCGTCCGTCAGGCGCGGCGAGGTCATGTAGTTTTCCGTCGGGTAGCCCTCAACGCCGCCGGTATATACGATGTGCCGCCCCAGCACGTATACCGCGGCAAACACCGCTGCAAACACTGCCGCGATAATGCCTTCTCTTTTCCCCCAGCCGAGGGCTTTTTTCAGCTTATTCATACGCATCGATCCTTTACCGGGTCATACGACCTGGAAAATATAGAACTTCAGGTGATCCTTCTCCGGAACGTTCCAGAGTATCGGGTGATTGGGTACCTGCTGGCGCGCCTCTATCTGCCGCAGCCCGGCTCTTCCCTATCGCATATAAACGGCAGGAACAGATACACCGGAAGCCCAAGCACAAAGATAAACACATAGCGTATACTGTAAGCCACCGGCGCCGCGATCATGATGCACAGCCAGTTTGCCAGCGCCGGGACATAAGCGATCCACGCACCGCGGCGGCGCTTTATTATACCCAGAATCATAAACGCGGCAGTGACCCACAGGAGCGTTCCACTGCTTATCGTCGCCTTGATATTCTCCAGCGGCTCCGCGATCGAAAAACCGAATATCTGCTCAAACACATCACTCATCCTGATACCGTGGCAGTTGTAATTGTTGACTACTTCCGGCTGGAACTCGATATATCCGTTCCTGTCCTTCGCCCCCAGCTTCCAGAAGCCGTGTGTCTCCATAAGGTAGGCGCGCACATAGATAACCGGGTTCTTGACGCCCATGCTTATCCATGTTTTTATGAAATCGGCCTTTGTCTGCTCAAGAAACTTAGCGTCAAAGTTGGCGTCCCATTTTATTGTGTCAACGATACACGGCCTGTATCTTTCCAGCCATCTGCCCTGCATAAGTCGGTAAGCGTATTCCCCATCGGCCTCGGATATGTTCCCGTCATAGTATACGACCGCGTACATCTGCTGTATCGGTATGCCGACGCTCTCGACAAACTCCTGCTTTATGCCCCAGGCCTTATAGCCGACACTTGTGATAATAAAATAGAACGCAATGATCCCCGCAAATGCTGAAACAACTATCTTTCGCTGATTCTTGAGCGCTATCGCCAGCGCCGCGGCAGACACGACAACGACATATATGCCGTTGTTCCTGAAAAACGCCGCACCGAGAGCCGTGAGCAGCATGCAGGTAAATCCGCGCCGGTCAATGCTCCCGCTCCGCAGAGCGGTATAGAGCTGTATCGACAGCAGAAGCAGCAGCGCTGAATAGAGCGGGTCCTTCCACAGCATGATCGCATACGCCCCGAAGAGCGGCTCCAGCGCGTAGAAGGCTATGACCGCCGCTATATACACCCTGTGTGCGCCGTTCTCTTGGAGGAAGCTCACCACGCGGCATATGACCAGCGCCATGAGCACTGACTGTGCCACCGAGTAGCAGCATATTCCTATATTGTAGTCAGAGAACAGCTCGCCGATTTTCAGAAACACGCCGAGGAACAGCGTGTAGGCCACCGGGTGATGATTGTCGTTAGGATGCCCGACATCTATTATTTGCTCTATCGACGAGTAGGAGTCTCCCCGAATACCGCCGGGATAAAAGCTCAGCAGATACGGCGTCCACGCCAGCAGCAGAAGCACAAATACGAATATCAGCAGCCTTTTATTCCTTCTGCCGCTGCCCCCCCAAGTCTCCAGTCTGTCAATTATGATGCTCAGCAGTGCCATTGCAGCATAGCACAGCACGAACGCCGCAAGCAGCCACAGTACATCCGCCGGGCGCGGCGAGGTCATGTAGTTTTCCGTCGGGTAGCCCAAGATACCACCGGTATACACGATGTGTCTTCCTATCACGTATACCGCAGCAAGCACCGCTGCAAACACTGCCGCGACGATACCTTCCCTTTTCCCCCAGCCAAGGGATTTTTTCAGCTTATTCATACGCATCTATCCTTTCCCACGTCAGACGACTTGAAAAATATAGAATTTCAGATAATCCGTCTCCGGGACATTCCAAAGTATCGGGTGATCGGGTGCCTGCTGGCGTGCCTCTATCTGCCGCAGCTCGACATTCGCATCCCGCGCGGCCGAGCGCAGCATCTTCACAAACAGCTCCGACGGCATGAAATGGCTGCACGAGGCCGTCGCGAAATATCCGCCGCGCGGCAGTGCTTTGAGAGCGCGCAGGTTTATCTCCTTATAGCCCTTCTCGGCACGGCCGACGGTTTTGCGCGACTTTGTGAATGCCGGCGGGTCAAGGATGATGAAGTCATACTCGCCCTTCTTCAGTTCCGGCAAAAGGTCAAACACATCTGCCGCGACAAAGTCCATCCTGTCCTCAAGACCGTTTCTATGCGCGTTCTCCCGCGCCATCGCCACGGCACTCTCGGACACATCCACCGCCGTCACATGCTCCGCGCCGCCGAGCGCGGCATTGAGCGCGAAGGAGCCGGTGTGGGTAAAGCAGTCAAGCACGCGCCTCCCCTTGGCAAGGCGCGCCACGGCAAGCCGGTTATACTTCTGGTCGAGGAAGAAGCCTGTCTTCTGCCCGTTCTCGAAATCGACGGCGTAGTATATCCCGTTCTCGCATATCTCGGTCACGGTGCTCTGCGGGTGCTCCTCACCGGGCAGCTCATACCAGCCCTTGCCCTGCTCCAGCCCCTCGAGCGCGCGGATGGCGACGTCGTTGCGCTCATATATGCCGTCGATCCGCTCCCCGCTCTCGCGCAGCACTTCGGCCAGCAGCGGGAAGATAACGTCCTTGAGCCGCTCCATTCCGACTGAGAGCGTCTGCGTGACGAGGATGTTCGAGAACCTGTCCACAGTCAGACCAGGGAAGCCGTCGGCCTCGCCGAAGATGACGCGGCAGCAGGAAACGTCCCCGCCCATGACGGTGCGGCGGTAGTCCCACGCGTACCTGATGCGGCGCTTCCAGAACTCCGCGTCAAAACGGTCGTTCGCGTTGCGGGAGATGAGCCGCAGGCCTATCTTGCTCTCGCGGCTGTACAGCCCCGTGCCGAGATAGCGCCCGTTTTCGCTGAGTGCGTCGACAAGCGCGCCATTTTCCGGCTCGGTGCTTTTGGAGATTATCTCCTGCGCATATATCCACGGGTGACCCGTGCCGACCCATGCGCTGCCTTTCTTGGTTATTATAAAGGAGGGGTATTCTCTTTCGATCTTCATTTCAATTCCGTCCGAATAAAATAGTGTGTTATATTGTAGCATATCCGACGGAAAAAGAACAGATACGACGCTCGATAATTTCATAGATTCGCAACATTACGAATATTGACGGAAACAGCGCGCTATGCTATACTATAGATTAATTTATTAAAAGGAGATGTGTATCCTCTTATGGATGATGGCAGTCGATTGCCTTGGATAATTGCCGCGCTG
>CAKTKV010000052.1 GCA_934572355.1 uncultured Oscillospiraceae bacterium | reverse complement strand
CTTTCAAGGGCACCAAGATGGAGCTCGGCGATGATTACGGCATGGTCGCTTACGGCAACGCTATAGCCGAGTGGGACGCTCAGTCCAAGGCTTTCTCCGAGTACGTCGTCGGCAAGACCGCCGCTGAGGTCGCCGCTATCGAGACCACCGAGAACGACCACGGCTACTCCGTCGCAGCGGACGAGACTCTTCTCGCTTCCTGCACCATTCAGATCACCGGCATGATGGCCGTCATCGCACAGGCTGCTGAATACGCAAGATAAATAAATTTAAAATCGCACTGGAGATGTGTCAATGAAAAGAATAGCGGCATGGTTCATGTCAGCGCTCCTGCTGGCAGTATCCCTGACCGGATGCTCCGCCGGCAAGACCGAGACGGAGAACCGGGGAAAGTCCTACTTCACTTACTTTGACACAGTCTCCTTCGTGTACAGCTATGCAGGAGACTCGGCAGAGCAGTTTGACAGACGCTCTGCCGGGGCTTCTGGCATTTTGGGGGAATATCACCGGCTCTTTGATATATATCATGAGTATTCCGGGGAGAATAATCTGTGTACGCTCAACCGGAACGCGGGCGGAGAGAGCATCGAGGTCGACCGTAAGCTCATTGACTTTCTCGTTTACGCGAAGGAGCTTTACGAAACGACCGACGGCAAGATGAACGTCATGATGGGCTCCGTGCTCAGCATCTGGCACGATCTGCGTACTGCCGCCGGGGACGATCCCGCCTCTGCCCGCATCCCCACGGATGAGGAGCTGCAAACGGCGGGCGAACATACGGACATTTCTGCGCTTGAAATTGACGAAGAAAACTGCACCGTGCGCATAAGCGACCCGGACGCGTCCATTGATGTCGGCGCGCTCGGCAAGGGCTACGCGACCGAGATGGCCGCGCGGTGGCTCGAAGCTGACGGAGCCTTCGGGTACGTGCTCAATGTCGGCGGCAATATCCGCATCGTCGGCACAAAGCCCGACGGCAGCGGCTGGGTCACCGGCGTGAAGGACCCGGCAAATACCGAGCAGTTTGCCGTCACGCTCATGCTCACGGATACGTCCTGCGTCACCTCCGGCTCGTATGAGCGCTACTATACCGTTGACGGCGTGCGCTATCACCATATAATCGATGAGGCCACGCTCTTCCCTGCGGACTATTACAGCTCTCTTACGGTCGTCATCAAGGACAGCGCGCTTGCCGACGCGCTCTCCACGGCGCTTTTCTGCATGCCCTATGAGGACGGCGCCGCTTTGGCCGAAAGTCTCGGCGCAGAGGTTTTGTGGATATTCCCGGACGGTGAGATCAGGTATACCCCCGGGATGGAAAAACTAATAGCGAATTGAAGGATAACAGGAGGCAAGAGGCTTATGAGCTTCGGAAAAAACATTTCTACCCTTAAGCTGCCCCACCATAAGCAGACCTCAGGCATGGCGTCAGAGCCAATAACGCCGAGCGCCGAGGTGCTGCTTCCGATGAACATGCACTCCGGTCAGGCGGCCGTGCCGGTCGTCGAGGTCGGGCAGCATGTGTACCGCGGCCAGCTTATCGCGCGCGAGGAGGGAAAGAACTCTTCCCCCGTTCACGCAAGCGTTTCCGGCACTGTCAAGGCCATTGAGCCGTATGGCCGCACTCAGGCGATCCGCATTGAGAGCGACGGCAAGATGGAAGCAGACCCCGAGCTGAAGGCTCCCGACGTGCATGATCTTGACAGCTTTCTTCAGGCCGTGCGTGAGAGCGGCATCGTCGGTCTCGGCGGCGCGGCGTTCCCCGTCTGGGCAAAGCTTGACGCAGTCCGCCGCAACAAGATCAAGACCGTTCTGATAAACGGCGCGGAGTGCGAGCCCTATATCACGAGCGACGACCGCACCATGGTAGAGCACAGTGAGCTTATAAAGCAGGGCGTCGCGCTTCTCAAGCAGTACCTCGGCAGCGAGGAGTTCATCATCGGCATCGAGAAGAACAAACCCGCCGCGATCGCGGAGCTTGAGCGCACCTTTGCGGATGACCCCGCCGTTACCGTGAAGCCTCTCAAGAGCGTATACCCGCAAGGTGCAAAGCAGGTGCTGCTCTATAACGCCACCGGAAAGGTCGTCGGCCCCGGCCAGCGTCTCGCGTCCCTCGGCGTTATCATTATAAACGTCACCTCTCTCACCAAGGTTGCCCAGTACATGAACGACGGCATGCCTCTGGTCGAGAAGACCGTCACGGTCGACGGCTCCGCCGTCAAGGAGCCGAAGAACCTCATCGTCCCCATCGGCACTCCCGTTGGCTATGTTATCGAGCAGGCCGGCGGCTTCAAGTGCGAGCCGGGCAAGGTCATCCTCGGCGGCCCGATGATGGGCAAATGCGTCTCCGATCTTAACGCTCCCGTCATCAAGGCCACGAACGCCGTCCTTGCTTTCGATAAGAAGGACTCCGCCGCGCTTGAGCCTACGCCGTGCATCCACTGCGGCCGCTGCGTGTCGAACTGCCCGCTCGCCCTCAACCCGACGGCGTTTGCCAAGGCTATTGAGATCGAGGATGAAGCGGAGCGCTACGCAGTCCTGACCAAGGAGCAGGTATCTCTCTGCATGTCCTGCGGCTGCTGCTCCTACGTGTGCCCCGCGCACCGTCCGCTCGTTGACTATAACAGCGAAGCCAAGAGCTTCGTCAGAAAATACAAGGCCGCTCTGGCCGAAAAAGAAGGGGGAAAGTGATATGGATAAGCTGATCGTATCGAACGCCCCGCATATTCATACCTCGGATTCCAGCCGCCGCGTGATGCTCGATGTCGTCATCGCGCTGCTCCCGGCCACCGTCGCCGCCGTCGTTATCTTCGGCATCGGCGCGCTTAAAGTTATCGCTGCCTGTGTCATCGGCGCAGTCGTTTCCGAAGCGCTGTTTGACCTTGCGGCCCATAGAAAGCAGACCGTAGGCGACTTCAGCGCCGTCGTCACCGGGCTTCTGCTTGGGCTGAACCTCAGCTCGAGCGTCCCCGTCTGGCAGTGCGTCGTTGGCTCTGCCTTCGCGATAATCATCGTCAAGTGCCTCTTCGGCGGGCTCGGGCACAACTTCGCAAACCCCGCCATCAGCGGCCGTGTGTTCATGCTGCTGGCCTTTTCCGAAGTCGCGGGCGGCGCTATGCCGGCAGTTGTCGAGCTTGAGGCCTCCGCTACCCCGCTGGAGCTCATCTCTGCCGGTTCCGAGCAGCTGCCTTCGCTGATGGATATGTTCCTCGGTCTGCGCGGCGGCGCTGTCGGCGAGAGCTGCATCCTCGCCCTGCTCATCGGCTACGCGTATCTCTGCGCGCGCCGTGTCATCAAGTGGTACGTTCCCGCCGCCTTTGTCGGCACGGTGTTCGTCCTCTCCCTTGTCTCCGCCGGAAGCTTCGTCACCGCGCTTTATTCCGTCATGGCAGGCGGCGTGTTCCTCGGCGCGATCTTCATGGCGACCGACTATGTCACCACTCCCATCAATAACACCGGCAGAGTCGTGTTCGCGGTCGGCTGCGGCGTGATAACCTTTGTCATCCGCGAGTTCTGCGCCTACCCCGAGGGCGTGTCCTTCTCCATCCTCGCCATGAACATACTCACCCCGTATATCGAGAAATGGACGGCCAAGAAGCCGCTTGGAGGTGTCTGATATGAAAAATACCGTAAAGTCAGTCATTGTCCTTGTGCTCATTTTCGCCGTTATGATGCTCGGCATCACCGGCGTCAACGCCTATACCGCGCCCATCATCGCGGCCAACGGCTCTGCCGCGGTCTATGAGCCGCTGCTTGAGGTCATGCCCGACGCGCAGGATTTCGAGCCGCTCTATGACGCGGCCGATCCCGCGGCTTCGACCCTTACCGACGTGCCCGAAACCGTTCAGGGTCTGTACCGTGAGACCTCCGGCCTCGGCTATGTTATCCGCCTGTCCACCACCAAGGGATATACCGGTGAGCCGATAGAGCTCACGATGGCGGTCGACAGCGAGGGCAAAATTTCCGGCATCAAGCTCAACGCTTTCCCTGACAGTAAGCACTTCGGCGAGGACTATCCCGACAGCTATCTCGGTCAGGACTCCGCTCTCGGCGGCGTGAGCCTTGTCGCCGGTGTCACCTATTCCTCCAAGGCCTTCAAGGAGGCCGTCGAGGACGGCTTCGCCGTGCTCACCGCAAACTCCCTCGTCTCCGCCGGTGTCAAGAGCGACAGCCAGATCCTGCTTGAGCTGCTGCCCAGCCTCTTCCCCGGCATGGCGAATACCGAGGGCGTCGCCCAGTACACTGAGCGCGAGCTCTCCGGCGGCAGCCTCGCAGCGGCGCTCGACTCCGCAAACGGCGTCGGCGCGGCCTACATCGCCTCTGTCGGCGAGAACAGCTATCTCGTGCTTGTGAACGATTCTCTCTCCGCGCACGCTTACGACGTGAACGGCGCTGACGTCACCGAGAGCGTCGACGCATCGCTTCTTGAGGAAGCGGCCACCGATGCCGCGGCGAATATCGAGGATAGCTCCGCTAAGGAGATCAAGAAGCTCTCGAAGCTCGCCGGTGACGGTGCCGAGTGCACGCCCATCGCGCTCGACGGGCTCTATGGCACGGTCTCTCATGCCTACAGCATAAGCGTCGGCGGCAGCACCTATTACGGCTTTGCCGCGCGTCCGCTTGGCTATGGCAACATGCCCATGCTCCTCTATTACGTGCTCGATGATAGCGGCGCTATCGTCTCCATGACGGCGGATGAGCTCATCCTTATGGGCGATTACTTCAATGCCTATGAGCTGAACGAATCCGATTACAAGGCCGGCTTTGCCGGGATCACCGGGGACAGCTGGAACGGCGATCAGGCTCTGATATCCGGCGCAACGATCTCCTCTGAGGCCGTCTCCGCCGCCACTGCGGATGTGTTCCTGGCCTTTGGCGCGATCGATCAAAACGGAGGTGAAGGCTGATGAACGAAAATAAGCTCCGCGCAGCCATTGCGCAAAATCCCGTGCTTGTCCTGCTCCTCGGCGCATGCCCGGCGCTTGCGGCGACTACTGCCGTGCTCCCGGCTCTCGCGCTTGGCGTCACCGCGCTTGCGGTCATGCTGCTCGCGTCCTTCTTCTCATCGCTTATTAAGAAGCTCCTTCCCGCGAACACTCTGTTCATCGCCCAGTTCATGCTGGTCGCGGGCTTTGCGAGCATGGCGCAGCTTCTTCTGAACGCGTGGCTGCCCAAGGTCTATAACATGCTCGGAGTCTATGCCGCGCTCCTCGCCGTTGACGCGCTCATCTTCTCCGAGGCCGAGCGCGCAGCTCAGCAGAGCGTCGGCGCAGCTCTCAAGGATAGCTTCCTTACCGGTCTCGGCTTCATTGCGGCGCTCTTTGTCACCGCCGCGATAAGAGAGATTTTCGGCGCGGGCAGCTTTGCCGGGATAACGCTTGAGTTCTTCAAAGCGCACAGCGTCTCCCTTCTCACAAGTCCCGCCGGCGGCTTCATCGTGCTTGCGATCGTCATGGCCGTTGTCAGCGCCGTCAGCAAGAAGAGCACTGCCGCTCTCGGCGGCACTGCGGACGCGATCATTTCGGCCTGTGCCGAAAAGAAGGAGGCGTAAACGATGGACTTCAAAACCTTTCTGCTTATCATAATCGGCAGCGCGCTTGCGAATAACGTCGCTCTGGAGCAGTTCTTCGGCATCACCCCCGCGCTTGGCGCGAAGGGCAGCGCGAAGGCGCTTGCAAAGTACGGCCTTGCCGTCGCGGCGGTCACGCTCGTCGCAGCGCTCTGCACCGCCGGTATTAGCCTCGGGGTGTATTCGACCTTTGTCGCAGCGCTCTGGGTGCTGATCGCGGCCTCCGTTATCGGCCACTTCTTCACCGATAAGTACCTGCTCATCGCCCTCAACGGCGTCGTATTCGGCACCTGCGCAAACGCCGCCGGCAGCGGCCTTGCAGAAGCCACGGCTTCCGCACTTGGCGCGGGTCTTGGCTTCACCGTCGCCCTGCTGCTCTTTGCCGGGGTCGAGACGAAGATTGATGACAAATATGTCCCCGCGGCCTTCCGCGGCTTCCCCGTGCGGCTCCTCGCCGCCGGCATCCTTTCGATGGCCGTCGTCGCGTTCAAGTAAACCACTCTTGCAAACTGAAAAACAGACCTGCTTCCGTCATGGAGGCAGGTCTGTTCTTATATGCACCGTATTGAAAAATCTTCCTGTTTGTAATAAAATAATCACATCATTTACTGACGGATGTATCATTCAAAAATCTGACAGGGGACATGACAATGAAACGAAACTCTCACGCCTGCAAGCTCACGGCGCTTGCGCTGGTCTGCGCGCTGAGCTTCTCTCTCGGCGGCTGCGGCGCGTCGCCGGAGGAGGACTACGACAAGGCCTGCACCCTTTACTATGACGAGGGCGACTATGACGCGGCCTACCACCTGCTGAAAAAATACGAGAATTCCGACAATGCCGATATTCTCACTCTGCTTGGCGACTGCTACCGTTACGGCAGCGGCACCGAGCAGGACTCCGCGCGGGCGGTCGAGCTATACAGAACAGCCGCCGACGCGGGCAACATGTGGGCAATGCTGAACCTCGGCTGGTGTACCTATGACGGCGAGGGCACAGACTCCGACCCAGAAGCCGCGCTCTCATATTTTGAGCAGGCTCAGGCCATGGGCTGCGAGGACGTCTATACCGGCCTTGCGGTGTGCTGCGAGGCGCTGGGCGACTATGAAAAGGCCGTCGAGTATTATAACACCGGCATCGAAATGGATAACGACCGCACGCCCGACGCGCTGTGCGGCCTTGCAAACCTGTATGACAATGGTCTCGGCGTTGAGCAGGACACGTCAAAGGCCGTCTCGCTCTATGAGGCAGCCGCCGAAAAGGGCAGCGCTTGGGGCATGGTCTCTCTTGGCTGGCACTACCGCACCCTCGGCGGCAGCGATAACCTCAAAAAGGCTGCGGCTTGGTTCAAACAGGCCGCCGATATCGATAATGCCGACGGCTATTACGGCTACGGCCTGTGCTCCCTCGACCTCAAGAACTATGACGCGGCTCTCGAATACCTCACCATGGCCGTCGACGCGGGCGTTGGCGACGCCGTGATGGATCTTGCCTCCATGTACGAAAACGGCCTCGGCGTCGAGCGCGACGCGGAGAAGGCGCAGTTGCTCTATGCTGAGGCTGTGCAGTCCGGAAACGGCGGCTTCATCCTCAGTCTCGGTTGGCAGCGCTACAGTGAGGGCGACTATGACGGCGCGATAGAGCTGTTCCTGCAAGCGGAAGCGCGCGGCATTGACGATGCCTGCTTTGCTCTCGGCCTTGCCTATGGCGACGTTGAGGATTATGAAAATTCCTTTTCGTATCTGAGCCGCGCTATGGAGCTTGGCGGCAATGACGCCGTTGAAGCCAAGGTCGCCCTCGCCGCCTTGTATGATAACGGTCAGGGCGTTGCGCAGGATAGGGATAAGGCGCAGCAGCTCTATACCGAAGCCGCGCAGTCCGGGGACGGCGGCGCACTTCTGAGCCTTGGCTGGAGATACTTTGAAAATGGCAATATGCGCCGCGCTGTCGAATGCTTCAGAACCTCTGTCGAGCGCGGCATAAGCGACGCTTATTATGGCCTCGGCATGAGCCTCAAGAGCCTTGGCAGCTACGTTGAAGCCGCGGAGAACCTTGAAAAGACCGCGGAGCTCGGCAATGCTGATTCTGTCGGCGCGCAGCTTGAGCTCGCGGATCTCTACGCAAACGGCTACGGCGTCGCGCAGGATTACGGCAAAGCCCTTGAGCTTTACACGAAAGCCGCCGAAGCCGGTGACGGCGACGCGATGAACGGCCTTGGCGACCTCTACTATTACGGCCGCGGAACGGACACGGACTATGGCAAGTCCTTCCTGTGGTATAGCCGCTCCGCAGACACCGGCAATATCTATGGCATGTACAACTGCGCGTTCCAGTACGCAAGCGGGCTCGGTACCGCGCAGGACTTTGATAAGGCGAAGGCCCTGTATCAGAAGTCCCTCGACGGCGGGAACACCGAGGCCGCCCCCGCGCTTCAGGCCACCGAGGAAATGGCCGGGTATTCCGCGCTTGCCGCCAAGGGCGATACCTCGGCGATGCTCAAGCTTGGCCGCTTCCTCCAGTACGGCACTTACATCGCCCAAGACACGGACAAGGCCATGTCGCTTTATCAGTCCGCGCTTGACGCGGGCGATGCCGCGGCCATGCGCTTCATCGGCACCATCTATAGTGACCGGCGCGATTACGCCTCTGCGCTTGAGTGGTACCAAAAGGGTGCGGACGCCGGTGACCCGGACGCGATGATAGCTCTCGGTTCCGCTTACCGCTTCGGCGACGGTGTGGAAAAGAACGTCCTTCTCGGGATCGAATGGTACGAAAAAGCTGCTGGACTTGGCAGCACCAATGCGATGGTACGGTTTGGCCGCATGTACGAATACGGAAACGGCGTCACGCGGGACTATAACGAAGCGCTCAAATGGTACGAACAGGCGGCTGCCGCCGGGAGCACGGACGGCGCGGAGCTTGCCGGTACACTGCACTATCTCGGCAGCTGCGGTGCTGTCGATTACGTCAAAGCAGCAAAGTTCTTTGAACAGGCCGCCTCCGGTGATGATACCTACGCCATGAACTATCTCGGCTGGATGTACGCAAACGGCCTCGGCGTCGAGCAGAGCTTTGATAAGGCGATCGAGCTCTACGAAAAGGCCGTCGAGCTGCGCGGCAATACCGACGGCAGCCGGCTTGAGGTCACAAAGCAGTTCCTCGCCGACCAAAAGGCCGCCGAGGAGGGTGACGACGACGCGACCATTGCACTCGCCCTCGCTTACTTTGACGGCAATGCCGTCGCCGAGGACTTCGCCAAGGCAAAGGAGCTGCTCCTCCCGCTCGCCGAAGAAGGCAGCATCGACGCGATGATCGCCCTCGGCGATGTTGAGCGCGGCAAATATATCGGACCCTGGGGAACTACCGAGCATGACTATGACGCGGCCATGAAATGGTTTAAAAAGGCAGCGGAGCTTGGCAGTACCGAGGCCATGTGCAAAATAGCCTTAATGTACAATAACGGCGACGGTATGACCCGCAATACCGACAGCGCCCTTTATTGGTACAAGCTTGCGGCAGACGCGGGCAGCGTGGACGCTGTCTTCTCGGTAGCCCAGTCGTACAAAAATAACTACCATGATTACGAGAAAGCCTTTGAATGGTATACTAAAGCCTATGAAATGGGCGACGACTATGCAGCTGCCTTCATCGGTTCTTTGTATTACGACGGTGACGGCGTGGAGCAGGATTATGCAAAGGCGCTTGAATGGCTCCAGAAGGGAGCGATTGAAAATGCATACGCACGCTTTAGGATCGGCGAAATGTACT
This sequence comes from uncultured Oscillospiraceae bacterium, assembly GCA_934572355.1. GTDB lineage: Bacteria > Bacillota > Clostridia > Oscillospirales > Oscillospiraceae > Limivicinus. The sequence goes on along the minus strand of CAKTKV010000052.1, from coordinate 572 downwards.
ATAAGGGCATAGGCGTCGAAAAGGACTACGGCCTTGCGCGGGAGTGGTACGAGCGCGCTCTGTACTCTGGCAACGACTATGCCACCATGTTCAGTCTGACACGTCTCGGCCAGATATACTTTAACGGTCTCGGCGTCAGGCAGGATAAGCTGAAGGCGCTTGAGTACTATGAGGAGGCCGCAGGTTACGGCGCCCCGACTGCAATACGCGCTATAGCGGACATGTACTCTCTCGGCGACGGCGTCGAGAAGGACACCGCCAAGGCCGCCGAGTATTACAACATGCCTGTCGATCCCACAATACCAGAGCTCGACTGACGTTTTGAAGCAGACCTCAGAGAAAATCATCGCGATTTCTCCCGACTGTATTGAAATATTTCTCGTTTTGTAATACCATTGACTGGCGGGTAAATACATATATCCGCTCAACAAAGCCATAGAAGGAGGCAGAACCATGGCCGTCAATACCGACCGTAAGCTCCAGAATCAGGTGATCTATTCCGTATACGTCAGAAACCACACCCCGGAGGGCACGTTCCGCGCCGTGATCCCAGACCTTGACCGCATCAAGTC
>CAKTKV010000051.1 GCA_934572355.1 uncultured Oscillospiraceae bacterium | reverse complement strand
TCGACTTGCATGTGTTAGGCACGCCGCCAGCGTTCATCCTGAGCCAGGATCAAACTCTCAATAAATTGTATCTCAACCGGTCTCCCGGTTAAAATCTTATTGATGCTTTCCAGCTCTCAAAAGAATCTTTATAGTCATTTCTGACTCGAACTTTTTCAGTTCTCTTGAACCCTTTTCTGGTGCTTATTTAGCATAAGCTTTTTTCTTACATTGTTCAATTTTCAAGGTACATCTCGCTCCCGCCGTCCTCGACGACAGCTTGTTTATTATAACTCAGCCTTTCGGCTTTGTCAAGAACTTTTTTCAAATTCTTTTGGAATTTTTTAAGTTCTCATTCTCAAGTTGTCTGCCGCTCTCTCGGGCGCTTGACTAATATAGCACCGGAAACGTCTTATGTCAACACTTTTTTTCCAATTTCTGCAATCTTTTTTCCGGTTTCTTTCCTCGTCTAAATATTGTGCTCAGAACCGGTTATAATACCCAATATGTATACGACACGTTCATTAAAGGCCGAGTCTCCGCACCGGCGCTCTTTACCAGAATACAAATCAATATTGTCATCGGACTCTCTTAAAGCCATCTTTTCCGACTGCGGCGACTTTGAAGCGCGCGAACTTAGCTTTGGTCTTCGCGACGGGATAAGGATAACCGCTTGCTGGCTCGACGGCATTGTCTCCGGCAGCGAAGTCACCGAGGGGATCATCCGTTCGTTCACGGAGCTTCTGCGCTCCGCAGGTGTCCAGACCGAGCAGGACTGCATCTCGCAGGTGATGTCCGGCGCGGTGTACAGTCACTCAGCAAAGCGGCGGGACACGCTTGACGATGTTGTCGACGATCTCACGCATGGCTTCTGCGCGCTTATATTCGACGGCGCGGCGCAGGCGGTATGCTTCGAGGTCAAGACAAGCAACACACGCTCTGTATCCGAGCCGACTCTCGAAAAATCCATCAAGGGCGCGAAGGACTCCTTCGTCGAAACCCTGCGTACCAATACCGCGCTCGTCCGGAAGCGTATATGCTCGCCGAAGCTCAAGGTCATTGAGAGCAGCATCGGCCGCAAATCGCACACGAAGCTTGCCATCATGTTCGTCGACGGCGTGGCCTCGCCAGACACCGTCCGCGAGCTTGCCTCACGGCTCGACGCGCTCGACGTCGACGCTCTCCTCGCAACGGGTACGCTCGAAGAATATATTGTGGACGCGCCGCGCTCGCCCTTTCCGCAGCTTCTGCACACCGAGCGCCCAGACCGCTTCGCGATGTACCTGATGGACGGGCGCGTCGGCATACTCATTGACGGGCTGCCGATCGGCCTTGCCCTGCCGGTGACGCTCGCGGAGTTCATGAAGGTGACGGGCGACGCGAGCAATAATTATCTCGTCGCAACAGTGCTCACCGTGCTGCGGTACTTTGCGCTCTTTCTCAGTATTTTTCTCCCGGCGCTCTATGTCGCGATCGCGATGTACCACCAGGAGATGATCCCGACGCCGCTGCTGCTGTCGATCATTGAAGCGAAACAGAACGTCCCGTTCTCCACGGCGCTGGAGATCATGGGCATGCTCATTTCATTTGAGCTGCTTCAGGAGGCGGGTCTGCGCCTGCCGAACCCGATAGGTGACACGGTGTCCATCATCGGCGCGCTGATAGTCGGCCAGTCGGCGGTCGAGGCGCAGGTCGTTTCGCCCATAGCAATAATCGTCGTTGCGGTCTCCGGGATTGCGGGCTACACCCTGCCGAGTCAGGACTTCGGCTCGGCGATACGGCTGCTGCGCTTCGCGCTCGTCATCGCGTCGATACTCGCGGGCTTTTTCGGTGTGGGCGCGGCACTGTGCCTGCTGACGCTGCACCTTGCGGACATCGACAGCTTTGGTGTGGACTATACCGCGCCACTAAGCGACGGCGAGCCGTCCCCGCTCCGGCGGCTTCTGCTGCAAAAGCCGAAGCCCCTCAATAAGTTCCGCGACCCGCACCTCAAAACTCCGGATAAAAGGCGGCAGAAATGAAAAAAGCGATCTGCGTTATCCTTGCGCTTGCGTCCGTGTTTACGCTCACGGGCTGCACAAGCGTGTACTCAAACTTCAAAGAGATAGAGCAGCTGCTCGTCATTCAGGACATGGGGCTCGATAAGCAGGGCGGGGGCGTGCTGCTGTCGCTGTGCTCTGCGTCGGACGAGAGCACCGGCGACGTACCCAAGCGGCTCTACGGCACCGGCGACTCTATCACCACAGCGCTTGAGCATATCTATAACTATTCCTTTGAGGACATTCTTTTCTGTTCCCACATCAGCCATGTGCTCATCGGCGAAAAAGCCGCCGAGAGCGGCATTGACGACTATCTGTCCTACATCTGCCGCTCCCCGATAATGCGCCTTGATATCCCGCTCTTCGTCGTCAAGGGCAGCACAGCGCAGGATGCGGTGCTCAAGGTCGGCGACGGAAACCGCGGCATTGTCGAGATCATGGATTCCGTTGAGATGAGCGTCGGCCGCCTCGGCGACAGCAGTCTCTATACCGCGGCTGAGACGGTGCGCAACCTCGACCGCTGCGGCAGCTCCCTGATATGTGCGGTGGAGCTGGCCGAGCCGCTCGAAAGCGACAGCGGCGCCCCAGCCGGCGACAGCCCGTCCTCCTCCGAAGATGGCGCTTCCGCCGCACAGGATGAGGGCAGCGGCAAGCTTACCGCCGTCGTCTACGGCTACGCTGTCATTCGTGACGGCAAGCTCTGCAAATTCCTCGACCGCGACGAGGCTATCGCAGTCGGCTTTCTCACGAACAAGGTCGGGCTCACGAACGTCACCGTGCGCGACAGGCACGGCTCCCTCGTCGTGCTCGAAATCGACTCGGGCGGCAGCGAAGTTAAGCCCGTCTGGTCGGATGCTGGCGAACTGACGGGGCTGAACATCAATGTTGACGTGCGCGCCTCGATCGTCGAGGTCAGCGGCAGCTCCGACACGCGCAGTGCGGAATACACCGATCACACCACAGCACAGCTCGAAGCGCTGATATCCGACTACGTGAGCCGCGTCATGCTCACCTCGCGCGAGCTGCGCTCGGACTTTCTCTGCCTCGCCCAGGCGGTCGAGCGCGATGATCCCTCGGCTTTCCGTATGCTGCCGCAGAGCTTCCCCGACCTTCTCCCCTCTCTCGAGCTTCAGATCAGCGTAAGCGGACAGCTCACGCACACTAGCGACGTGAGGGATTTTTAATGGAGGGACCAGTATGAACTCCGACAACAGATTCAACCGGCGGCAGCAGCTCGCCCTCGGCACGGTCATCATGCTCTCGCCCGCCCTGCGCCTTTTCCCGTCGCAGAGCGTCATCATGGCCGGGCGCGCAAGCTGGCTGTGCGCGGCGGCTGCCGTCCCTATCCTGCTCGCATGGCTGTATTTTATGAGCAGCTTCATGTCCCACCGGCAGAGCGGCGAGGGCCTGCCGGAGCTTATCCTTCGCACTCTCGGTCCAATCGCAGGTAAGATCACTCTCGCTATACTCAGCCTGTGGTTTCTGATATACGGCGGCTTCGTGCTGCGCTCCGGGGCTGACAGATTCATCGTCACCATCTACCCAAGCAGCGGTCCCGCCGCGTTCTCGGTCACGATGGGACTCATCGCACTTGCCGCGGTGCTCAAGAAGCCGCGCACGATGGTGCGCTTCGCGCGCATAGTAAAGCCCGTACTTATGGGCGCTTTGTTTCTGGTGGCGTTTTTCTCTCTGTTCTCACTCGATTTCTCCAATCTCCTGCCGGTCACGGTGCATGATGTGCTGCCCGTTATGCGCGGCTCGGTCATCGCCGTCGATGTTGTCACAAACGCCGTATTTTATATATGTATGCTCGAGGGCGGCTGCGCTGACGGCAGCGCCGGGCACTTCGGCGCGTTCTCGCGCTGGCTTGCCGGCTCCTGCCTGCTGCTGACGATGCTCAGCGTGATAATCGTCGGCTCCTTCGGCGCGGAGCTGTGCGTGCGCCTGACAAAGCCCTTCTTTGCGCTGGTACGGAACCTTGTGTTCTTCAAGACCGTGGAGCGCGTAGAAGCGCTCGTCGTGATGCTCTGGATCTTTCCGGATTTCCTGCTCGTCTCCGCCGTGCTCTACTCCGCGCAGTACTGCCTGCGGCTCATCTTCGGGAAGGACCCGTCATATAACGGCGAGCGCCTGACCGACTTCTCCGGCGGGCGCTGGGTGATCTGGCTCTGCTGCGCCGTGTGCGTCGCGGCGTCCCTGTTCATCGCGCCGACTTCCGCCTCGCTCGATTTCTGGTCGGCGACGATCGTCCCCTACGTGAGCCTTCCCATCTTCTTTGTGCTCCTCCCGCTCATCTACGCCGCGGGACGTATGAGAAAAAGCATATAAGCAGCACCGCCTGAGAGCGCGAAACTCTCAGGCGGTGCATTATTATATATAGGTAGGTGTTTTACTTTATGAAGTCCGCAAGCTCTATCTGCGCAAATCCGGGGACATACTCAAGCTTCGTCTCGCCGAGGACAGCCTCCATGCGCTCCGCGTAATCGGCGTTCGCCCAGTATTTTCTCGCGGTCATCGGGGTGTTCTGAGAGGTATAATCGATAACGCTGTCAGGATCGTCCGGCAGACGAAGAATGATATGATAGCCGTAGTCGGACTGCACGGGCTCGGAAACCTCGTAATCGCCCAGCGCCTTTACCGCGTTCTCAAACTCCGGCACCATCTTGCCCTCAGTGAAAGTATAGCCGTCGGGGTAAGCGGTCTTGCCGGTGTCCTCGCAGTATTCCTCCTTGAGCTCGGCAAAGCGCTTCATAAGCTCGCTCTGGTCGGTTATCGCGGCAAGCTCCTTGTATATCTCGTCAGCCTTGGCCTTCTTGTCCGCCTTGTCCGAATCGCTCAGTTCCTCGCCGGTGGACGGATCCTTCGTCATGATGAGAATGTGGTTTGCGGACATGTAGCCGTTTTCCTTGAGGTAGCTGAGTGCGTCCTCATCGGAGACAAGCTCGGAATCCTCACCGTAGAGTGCCTTGAAGTTCTCCTGATACTTGATGTTCGAGAGCGTCATGCGCTCGTATGCATCCATGGTCAGGTTCATCCCGCCGAGCTTCTCGACAAAATCATCCTCAGTTCCGTCCTCGCCGCTGATGCTCGCCATATCGGACTTCTTCTGCTCGTCGTATCTCGCCGCAAGCGCAGCCTCATCAAGCTTTATCCCGTTCTCCTCGGTGAAAGCATCTATCGCAGCAAACTGCCTGATCGTGCTCTCGGTGCTCTGCATGGCATACTGCGCAAAGGTCGTACCCGAATCATCCACGCTGTCGCCCCAGCCCACGCTCGCGCCGTAGTACATCGCCAGCTGGGTGAAGTAGTTCTCTATCTGTTTTGCGTTCATGTAAAGCCAGCCATAATACTCGCCCCATGTGATCTCGCGGCCGTCCACCGTGGCGACGACCTCGTCGTCGGCATGGAGCGCGCGCAGCGCGTCATAGTCCAGCGTGGAGGTCTCGACTGCGGCGGCGGTCTCCTGCGCGGGAGTCTCCGTTGCCTCGGCAGGTGCCGCATCTCCGGTGCTTTCAACGCTGCCGCAGCCGGCCGCGAACGCGAAGGCCAGGCACACTACAATTATCAGTGCTATCAGTTTTTTCATGTTATTCTCCGTATCGTTAATTTTTCGGTGTTGTTCTAATAATAAACCAGTCGCGTGTTTTGTCAAGAGCTTTGTTCGGCGGTTTGTCCGCAGGCCGCCCAATCGGCGGCAAAGCTGCGCGCCTCGTCGATAACGCGGTTCTTGTTCTTTATCTTCAGGCTGAGGCAGGGCTTCGACCCGGCCTCCACGCGCAGGCGGTTCTTGTATTCCTCCCTCGCGTAAAGCGCCGATACCTTTTCCATGTCAAAATCACTCAGGGTAAAGCGCAGCGTCCCCTGCTTCTGAGAGATGTCGGTTATCCCGGCGCGCCCCGCTTCGCCGCGCAGCAGCGCCACATGGATAAGCGCGTTGACGCCCGGCGGCGTCTCGCCGAAGCGGTCGATGAGCTCGTCTGTCAGGTCGTCCGCCTCCTCCTCCGTGCGGATGAGCGCGATGCGCCGGTAGATATCCATGCGCTGCTCAGGTGAGGAAATGTACCTGTCCGGGATGTTCGCCGCGACGGCGAGGTCGGCGGAGCATTCCGCGCGCGTCGGCACCTCTATGCCGCGCGCTTCGAGCACCGCTTCGCTCAGAAGCTTCATATACATATCGTAGCCGACGTCGATCATGTGCCCCGACTGCTCCGCACCGAGGAGATTGCCCGCGCCGCGTATCTCAAGGTCGCGCATCGCAATCTTGATTCCGGAGCCGAACTGCGCGAAATCGCGTATCGCGTTCAGACGCTTCTCCGCGACCTCTGTGAGCACCTTGTCTCGCCGGAAGGTCAGATAGGCCGAGGCGCTGCGTGTCGAGCGGCCGACGCGCCCGCGGATCTGATGCAGCTGGGCAAGGCCGAGCTTATCGGCGTCCTCGATTATGAGCGTGTTCACGTTCGGGATGTCAATGCCCGTCTCGATGATCGTCGTGCAGACGAGCACCTGCACCTCGCCGGAGACTACGCGCTCCATCACGTTCGAGAGCATCGCCTTATCCATCTGCCCGTGGGCGACGGCGATCGTCACATCATCGAGCAGCTCATGCAGCCTTTTCGTCGTGCGCTCTATATCCTCGACACGGTTGTGCAGGTAGTATACCTGCCCGCCGCGCTGGAGCTCACGGCGTATCGCGTCGGCGATAACGCCCCAGTCGTGCTCCATGACATAGGTCTGCACCGGGAGCCTGTCCTCAGGCGGCTCCTCGATGGTGGACATGTCGCGTATGCCGCTCATCGCCATATTCAGCGTGCGCGGTATCGGCGTCGCGGAGAGCGTCAGCACGTCGACCCCGCGGCTCATCTCCTTGATGTGCTCCTTGTGCGTCACGCCGAAGCGCTGCTCCTCGTCCACAACGAGCAGGCCGAGGTCCTTGAACTTCACGTCCTTGCGCAGGAGCTTGTGCGTGCCGATAACAAGGTCGCACTTTCCCGAAGCGAGGTCCGCGAGCAGTCTCGTCGTCTGCGCGCCGGTCTGGAATCGGCTCAGTACGCCGATGTTCACCGGGAAGCCGAAGAACCTTTGCAGTGCCGTCTGATAATGCTGCTGGGCAAGCACGGTCGTCGGTACGAGTATCGCCGCCTGCTTGCCGTCGAGCACGCATTTCATCACCGCGCGCATCGCTACCTCGGTCTTGCCGAAGCCGACGTCTCCGCACAGCAGTCTGTCCATCGGCACGGAGGACTCCATGTCCCCTTTTATCTCCGCCGTGCAGCGCAGCTGATCGTCCGTCTCCGTGTAGCTGAAGTTCTCCTCAAACTCGCGCTGCCACTCGCTGTCCGGTGCGAAGGCATGTCCCGGCAGTCGCTGGCGTTCGGCGTAAAGGGCGATGAGCTTTTTTGCCATGTCCTTCGCGGCGCTCTTTGCGCGGCTGCGGGTCTTCACCCAATCGCTGCCGCCCATCTTTGAGAGCTTGACGGGCTTCTCCTCGCCCCCGCCCGTGTACTTTGACACAAGGTCGAGCTGCGTTGCGGGGACATACAGCGTGTCCGTCCCGGCGTAGTTTATTTTTATATAGTCCTTTTCAAAGCCGTCCACCTGCATCTTTATGATACCGGCAAACTTACCGATACCGTGGTTTTCGTGGACGACATAGTCGCCTATCGAGAGGTCGGCGCAGGAATTGATGCGCTGGCGGTTCGGCGGCAGCTTCTTTACCGTGCCCGCCTTGCGCCCGTGGCCGCGCAGCAGCTGCGAGTCCGTAAGTACCGTGAGGCGCAGTGCCGGGTACTCTATGCCCGCGGATATCGCTCCTATCGCGATCGAGCAGTGCCCCGGCTCAGGCAGCTTTTTAAGCTCCGTGTATATGATCGCGGGTATGTTTTTCTTCCCGAATAGCTCCTGAAGCACCTTCGCGCGCCGCTCATCGCCTGCGAGGACGACGACCCGGTACTCCTGTTTTAAGTACGCCTCAACGTCGTCTGCCGCTGCCTGTGCGTTTCCACCGTAAGACGGCAGCTGCTTTGCCGAAATGCTCGTGAGCGTCTTCGGCGCAACGGGGCAGCGGCCTGTCGTAAAGGAATCGGCCATGTACACCGGCCATTCGGGCAGGGTCTTGAAAAACTTATCCGTCCCTAGCCTGAAGCTGTCCGCCCCCGCGGCGATAAGTCCGCGGCGCTGAAGCTCCGCGATGTCCGCGCCGAGCTGCTTTTCATAGTCGCGCAGCTTTTCGGCGCAGTGGTTCGGCTGGTCGAGGAACACGACGGCATCGGACGGGATGTAGTCCGCCGCGCAGGCCATCGGGTATATCATCGGCAGGTACCTGTCCGCGTCCGATATCAGTATGCCCTGGCTGAGTCTTTCAGCGTCCGCGCGCATGTTCGCCGCGAGGGTCGATGCCGTCTCGCTGCTGCGGCGCTTTGAGTAGTTCAGCGCGAATTTTTCTATCTCCCCGCACAGCGCCGGTATGCCGCCTTCGGCAAGGGACGGTAGCGCCTCCGTCGCCGGGAGTATCACGCACTCGTCCATGTGCTCCGTGCGGCGCTGGCTCGATATCTCAAAGTGCGCCATCGAATCTATATCGTCGCCCCAGAACTCTATACGCACAGGCTCCGTATCGTGCGGCGAGAAGAAATCGAGAATGCCGCCGCGCCGCGCGTACTGGCCGGGACCCTCGACCTGCTCTGTGCGCGAGTACCCGCAGCTTATGAGCGCCGTCTCCACCTCATCGGGCGGGTATGTGCCGCCGTCCTTTATCTCAAACGCGGCTTTAAGCAGCTCCGCCGGCGGCAGCGTCCTCTGCACAAAGCCCGAGACGGACGCAGCGCACACGCGGCTCTCGCCCTTGGCGAGCTTATAGAGCGTCGATATCCTCCGCTGCTCCGCTTGGCGCGACGCGGCCTCGGCGGGGTAGAATATAAACTCGCGCATCAGGAGCGTGTCGGCCTCTATGCCGAGCATGGCGTGCAGGTCGCGCGCGAAGCTCTCGGCGGCCGTGTCGTCCTGACACAGGACGAAGAGCGGGCGGTCGAGCTTATTGTAAAGCGCCGCGGCGAGGTTTGCCCTGTGTACCGGCGAAAGCCCGGAAACGAGCGCAGGAAGCCCTCCGCTCTCCAGCAGCGAGGGGAGGGCGGCGGCTTCCTTGTGTTCAAGTATTTGGTTTATAAGAATATCCATATCGCCGGTATTATAGCATTCCGGCGCTGTAAATTCAACGGGAAAGCGGTAATGTTAAAGTTAGTTAACAAAAGTGCGCACCATTTTTCGTGGCGCGCACCTTTCGTTACTCTTCCTCAATATAGATTTCTTCGCAATCGCATTGTGCCTTTTTGAGAATTTCGTCTGACTTCTCTCTATCCTTTTCTTCCAGTGCATCCGTAACGGCGTTAAATAGTTTAAGATACATCTTTTTGTATTTTACAGACTCCTCCAATGCAGACCCCTCCTATATCAAAAGCAAAAATGTTGTCTATTTATACTTGAATAAGCTCTTCTTCATAATTTTTCAGTGCGTATTCAATGCATTGGTTGACGATCTTGTTGAAGGATACGCCGGTTTTCATATTTATCTCGTTGATCTTATCAAAAGTCTCGGCTTTTATTCTAATGGTTCTGCTGACGGAAGAAATTTTCTCGTCACTTGTATCTATCCTGAAGCCTTCCACATGCTCGCCTCCCTATGCACATTATTTTAATCGTTCCATGATTCATTTATAATGTACATGTTTGCAATCAAATCATGTGTACAAAAAGTGCGTGCATGTACGCGCCGGACGGCGGGTGTTCTTGGTAAGCTTTTCGCAGAGTTTCACTGCGGGTCACTCCGTGGGGTGACTTTCTCGACGTGGAGAAAGTCACCAAAGACACGCACAGGGAGAGGGTGTTTCGACTCCCCCTCTCCCTGTGAACCCTCACCCGCAACGACAGAAGTGGGATTGCGATC
>CAKTKV010000050.1 GCA_934572355.1 uncultured Oscillospiraceae bacterium | reverse complement strand
GAGACATACAGGCTCAGCGCGCCTATCGCCGTCTCCTGCGGGAAATCGACCGGCTCCATGCCGAGTACGCGCGCCGCCGTCTCTATGCCGACGAGCATGCCCGAGGCCGCGGACTCCACATAGCCCTCGACGCCGGTCATCTGCCCGGCAAAGCTGATGCGCCCATCCGTGCGCAGCCGGTAATACCGGTCAAGCAGCTTCGGGCTGTTGAGATATGTATTGCGGTGCATGACGCCGTAGCGCACGAACTCCGCGTTCTTGAGCGCGGGGATCATGGAGAACACGCGCTTCTGCTCGCCCCATGTCAGGTGCGTCTGGAAGCCGACGATGTTATAGATAGTGCCGTCGGCATTGTCGCGCCGGAGCTGGACAACGGCATAGTTTTCTCTCCCCGTGCGCGGGTCGATAAGTCCGACGGGCTTCAAGGGGCCGTAGCGCAGAGTGTCCACCCCGCGGCGCGCCATGACCTCAACAGGCATGCAGCCCTCGAACACGCCGCCGTCGTCAAAGCCGTGTACCTCCGCTTCCTTCGCGTGGGTCAGCTCCTCGACGAAAGCGAGATACTCGTCCTTGCCCATTGGGCAGTTCACATAGTCTGCCGTTCCCTTGTCGTAGCGCGAGGCGAAGAACGCGGAGTCCATGTCCACGCTCTCAAGCGTCACGATAGGGGCGACGGCGTCATAGAAATGCAGGTCGCTGTCCGGGCAGAGGGCGGCTATCTTCTCGGCGATAGCGTCGCTCGACAGGGGGCCTGTCGCGATGACGACCTCGCCCTCCGGAATTTCCGTCGCCTCGGCGCTCACGACCTCGACGCTCGGGAGACTCTTTAATTTATCAGTGATGTATTTCGAAAAGCCCTCGCGGTCGACCGCCAGTGCGCCGCCCGCGGCGACCTTATTGGCGTCCGCGCTCTCCATGATAAGAGAGCCCATCGCGCGCATTTCGGCCTTGAGGAGACCGACGGCATTGGTGAGCTCATCGCTGCGCAGAGAGTTTGAGCAGACAAGCTCGGCAAAGTTCGGCGAGGTATGCGCCGGGGTCATCTTCACCGGCTTCATCTCTATGAGCTTCACATTTATGCCGCGCTTTGCAAGCTGCCACGCGCACTCGCTTCCCGCAAGCCCCGCGCCCAGAACGGTAACCGTTTTCATTAATTATTCCTCTGTATCCGCACTTTTCTTTGTGCTTGTCTTTTTGGCCGCCGTGGCCTTCCTGGCGGTCGTTTTCTTTGCAGTTGTTTTTGCCGTGGTTTTTTTCGCGGTGGTCTTGGCGGCGGTAGTCTTCTTCGCTGCTGTCTTCTTGGCGGGCTTCTCTTCCCCGTCCTCGGCAGCGGCAGCCTTTTCCGCAGCCTTTGCAGCCTTCTCAGCGGCTGCCTGTGCCTTTTCCTCGGGCGTCTTTTTCTTGAAGGTACGCTTATCCTCGGGGACAAAGTTCGGGCACTGCTCGTTTATGCAGAAGGACTTGAGCGGCCCTCTGCCGCTGTGCTTGAACATGGTCTTGCCGCATGCGGGGCAGAAGTCCTTGGTGGGAACATCCCATGTGATAAAGCCGCAGTCCGTGCCGCGCTCGCAGGCGTAGAATACATAGCCCTTCTTCGAGGTGCGCTTGAGTATTCTGCCGCCGCACTTGGGGCATTTGCCGGGCATTTCGACGACGATGGGCTTTGTAAATGTGCACTCCGGGAAGCCGGGGCAGGCAAGGAAGTACCCGAAGCGCCCCTTCTTCACGACCATCTGACGGCCGCAGACGTCGCAGTATTCATCGCTGAGAACGTCCGGAACCTTGAGCTTCACGCCATCCATGGCTTTTTCGGCCTCATTCATTTCCATACTGAAGTCTCCGTAGAAATCAGCAAGAACGTCGCGCCACTGTGCCTTGCCGTTCTCGATGCCGTCAAGCTCCTCCTCCATCTGATTGGTGAACTTGAGGTCGACGATATCTGCAAAGTGCTCCTTCATAAGCCCGGTGACAACTCTGCCGAGCGGCGTGGGCTTGAGGTACTTGCCTTCTTTTATAACATAGTCATGGGACGTAATAGTAGATATGGTCGGCGCGTAGGTGGACGGGCGGCCTATGCCCTTTTCCTCCATGGCGCGGATGAGCGTGGCCTCGGTGAACCTTGCGGGCGGCTGGGTAAACTGCTGCTCTGGGATGAGCTTTTCGAGCGCCAGCGCCTGACCCTCGCTCAGGCTCGGCAGAGGATTTGCAAGCTCGCTGCTCTCCTCGTCCTTCGCCTCCTCGTACACGGCGGTGAAGCCCTTGAACTTCATTTCCGAATAGGTCGCGCGGAAGGTATAGCCCGCGGAGGAGACTTCGACAGCGACGTTATCATACTTCGCGTTTGCCATCTGGCATGCGGTGAAGCGCCCCCAGATGAGGCGGTAGAGCCGGTACTGCTCCTGCGTGAGGTCCTTGCGCACAAGCTCCGGCGTGAGGTTCACGTCCGTCGGGCGGATGGCCTCATGCGCGTCCTGCGCGCCGGCCTTGGTCTTGAAGTGCCGCGGAGAGCCGGGGTAATACTCCGGGCCGTAGTGACCGATGATGAAGTCCTTCGCGGCGGCGAGCGCTTCCTCAGAGAGGCGGAGGGAGTCGGTACGCATATAGGTGATGAGACCGATGCTGCCGTGCCCGCTTATCTCAACGCCCTCATAGAGCTGCTGGGCGATGGACATGGTGCGGCGCGGGGTCATGCTCAGGCGGCGCGAGGCCTCCTGCTGGAGGGTCGAGGTAATGAACGGGGGCGCGGGCGACTTCTGCTTTTCGCCGCGCTTGACGCCGGAGACGGTGAAGGGCTGCGCCTGCACAGCGTTTATGACCTCGTCGACCTCGGCCTTGGATTTGAGTTCCTGCTTCTTATCGCCCTTGCCGTGGAAGCGAGCGGTGAACACGGCGTCCTCCGCGCCGCAGTTGAGGCGCGCGTCGAGAAGCCAGTACTCCTGGCTCTGGAAAGCTTCGATCTCCTCCTCACGGTCAACGACCATGCGCGTGGCGACGGACTGTACGCGTCCTGCGGACAGGCCCTTCTTTATCTTGCGCCAGAGCAGCGGGGAGAGCTCATAGCCGACGATGCGGTCAAGTATGCGCCGCGCCTGCTGGGAATCGACAAGGTTCTGGTCGATACTGCGCGGGTTCTTGATGCTCTCGGTGACGACCTTTTTGGTGATCTCATTGAAGGTCACGCGCTTTGCCTTTTCATCGTCAAGCCCGAGCAGCTCCTTGAGGTGCCATGATATGGCTTCGCCCTCGCGGTCAGGGTCGGTCGCGAGGTAGACGGTCTTTGCTTCCTTGGCTTCCTTCTTGAGCTCGTTGATAAGCTCCTTCTTATCCCGAACGGGGATGTACTGCGGCTCAAAGCCGTGCTCTATATCAACGCCCATCTTGCTCTTGGGCAGATCTCTCAGATGTCCCATCGAGGCGGTGACTTTATAGCCGCTGCCCAGATACTTCTCAATGGTCTTGGCCTTGGCCGGTGACTCGACTATGACCAGATCCTTCGCTTTTGCCATTATTTATCCTCATTTCATTGCCGTATTCAGGCTCACTCTCCGCCCGGGTACGCGGCGGATGTAGCCCTTGATCTCCAGCACCGTCAGCTGCGAGAGCACCTTTGCCGTGCCCAAACCGGTGCGTTCGATCACATCGTCGATATGTGCCTGCTCACTGCCGATGGCCGTGATTATCTTCAGCTGCTCCTCATTTAACCGGGAGAGCTGTTCTGACAAGTCAATATATCCTTTGGTTATGTTGTTGTCAATCTCTTTTTTTGTCGAAAGCGGTGTTTTTTCCTGCTTTGCGGCAGGTTTTGTCCGCTCAGGCGGTACGTTTTTCACTTCCGCCGGAACGCTGATACGTCCGCTCGGCTTCACTATCTTGTCCGGAAACAGCGCTTCGAACTCGCACATAACGTCCCAGCCGCTCGTCACGGGCTTCGCCCCGTCCTTGATGAGGCGGATGGTGCCGACGCTGTTCTCGGCATCGGCATTGCCGGGTACGGCGAATATCTCGCGCCCCTGCTCAAGTGCCTCCTGCGCGAAGAGGAGACTGCCGCTGCGCTCAGGCGCTTCGACCACGACGACGCCCTGAGAAAGCCCCGCGCTCACACGGTTGCGGTCACGGAAGAAGAACTTCTGCGTGACGGTGCCGGGCGGGTACTCGCTTATGAGCGCGCCGGTGGCGGCAACGTCCCTTTGCAGGCGGTTATCCTCGCCGTGCGGCGTACCGAGAACGCCGATGCACCTGCCGCCGGCAAGCAGACAGCCCTCAGCTGCGGCGCGGTCAACGCCCTCGGTAAGGCCGGAGACGATAATGCCGCCGCATTTGACGATCTCAAAGGCGAGAGTGCGCGCCATCTTGAGCCCGTATGGGCTTGCCCTGCGCGTACCGACGATCGCTATCGCCGGGGTGTCGTCCACGTTCGGGAGCCGGCCCTTGACGTACAGCACCGGCGGCGGAGCGTAGGTGTTGCAGAGCCAGCGCGGATAGCGCGCGTCCTGCATGGTCAATATATCTATCCCCTGCCGGTCGCACTCGGAGAGGATATTGTCACAGGCGCTCATGTCCCGCGCTTCGAGCACCGCCGCGTCATTGGCGCTCACGCCGTGCACGGTCTTGAACTCGCCCTCGGGCGCGAACCACGCGCGCTCGGCGTCGCCGTAATGGTCGATAAGCGCGGCCTTTGACGAAGGTCTCACATTGGTCAGGCTCGACAGCCACAGCCAGTATTTTATTGCGGACATCTGCCTCACCTGCCCTCTCAGTTTATCTCACGATCTCCCACATGACTATTGCCGCGGCGATCGCGGCGTTGAAGGATTCGCTGCCCGGCGTCATGGGGATGATAAGCTCCCCGTCGCACAGGCTCAGAAGCTCCGCGCTCAGTCCCCTGCCCTCGCTGCCGATGGCGACGACAGCATCTTTGAGCTCCGCCGTGCGGATATCCGCCGCGCGCTCTGAGAGCGCCGCGCCGTAAAGCTTCATGCCGCGGCTGTGGATATATTCCGCGGCGGCGGCAGCATCCATGCGGACGATGTTCTCACGAAATATCGCGCCCATTGTGGCGCGGGCGGTCTTGGGACTGTATACATCCGCGCAGGCGCCGCAGAGGATCACGGTGTCAAAGCCCAGCGCCGCCGCCGTGCGGATTACGGTACCGACATTGCCGGGGTCCTGCACGTTTTCAAGCAGGACGGCGCGGCGCATCTCCGCGTTATGCTCCTCGGGCATTGCGAGCGTGAACACCGGGCCGGGGCTGTTCTTCATAGGGGAAGCGTAATCGAAAAGCTCCGCCGGGGCGATGTACTGCTTTGCGCCCTCAAGCCCAGGAAGCTCCACCGCTGCATCCTTCCACAGCACCGACCGCACCCGCGCGCCCTTATCGAGCGCTTCGGTGAGCAGCTTCATCCCGTCGCAGAGGTACTCCGCGCAGCCATAGCGGTACTCAGCATCAGACGCGAGAGCGCGCAGATGAGCAATATATTTGTTTTTCCTTGAGCTTATGCGTTCCGCGTCCATTGAAAAGCCTGCTTCCCCATTTTAATTATTATAGTAGGCTCTATATTAATACAGCTTTTTGAATTAATCAAGAGTATATTGGCTTATAAATTCAAGGCGGCACATAATGTGCCGCCTGAAAAGCAACTATTTTATGTTCTGCTGTTTGCACCATATACTCATGACGAGCTTCACGGGCAGGAATTTGACGAGACGCACCTGGCGGCGCACGGGGTGGCCGAGGATGGAGACGAGCTTTTTCTTTTTGAGGTCCTTCATGGCCTGAGCGGCGACCTCATCGGGGCCGTACCACTTATCGACATAGTGGATATACTTATCGTGCTGCGCGACCTGCTGGAACTCCGTCTTTATCCAGCCGGGGCAGACGCACATGACATGAATGCCTTGCGCTCGCAGCTCGCGCCACAGCGCGCGGGAGAAACTGAGGACATAGCTCTTGCTCGCGCCGTACACCGCCTGATACGGCACTGGCTGCCACGCGGAGTTCGAGCCCATGTTGACAATGCTGCTGCCGGAGGTCATATACGGCAGACTCATATGGCACATGGCGGTGAGCGCAAGGGAGTTGAGCCGCGCGCTCGCGAGGAGCTTATCAAGCTCCTTCTCCTCAAAGGGGCCGAACACACCGCAGCCCGCGGCGTTCACAAGGATGCTTATCTGCGGCTGCTCCTTTTCGAGCAGCGCCTTATATTCCTTGATACTGCCGAGGTCAGAGAGGTCGAGTGCGATGGGGCGGATGGGGTTGCGGCACTTTGCGGCAAGCTCCTCAAGGCGCTCGCGCCGGCGGGCGATGACCCAGATCTCATCAAAGCTATCGTACTTATCCACCGCGTAGACAAACTCCCGGCCTATCCCGGCGGACGCGCCGGTTATAACTGCTATCTTCATAATGCTTCCTCCTGTTTCTTCATGATGCGCGCTGCGCGCGGAGTATCTCGACTGCGCGGCGGGCGGCCGCGGCCGCGTCAGGCGTGTAGCTGTCCGCGCCGATATCGTCGCAGAAGCCCTGAGTGATCGGCGCGCCGCCGATCATTATCTTTATCCGGTCATGCAGACCGCGCGCGTTCACAAGCTCTACCACGCGGCGCATCTCCTGCATTGTCGTCGTCAGCAGCGAGGAACAGGCGATGATGCCGCAATCGTTCGCGACGGCGGTATCGACGAACTCCTCCGCCGAGGTGTCCACGCCGAGGTCGATGACCTCTATGCCGCTGCCCTCCATCATGATCTTCACAAGGTTTTTGCCGATATCGTGCATGTCGCCCTTGACCGTGCCGAGGCAGGCGCGGCCTACCGGCTCATTGCCCTCACCGGCCATGAGCGGCTTTAAGCGCTCCATCACAGCGTTCATGCAGCGGGCGGCAATAAGCATCTCCGGCACGAAGGCGCGATTTGCGGAGAAGGCTTCGCCCAGCCTGTTCATGCCCTGAATGAGCCCGTCGGAGAGAATGGTCGCGGGGGCATAGCCTTCATCAAGCGCCTCATCGCAGAGCGCGAGCAGCTTCTTCTGCTGCCCCTGTTCGAGCGCCGCGGAGATGCGCCCCATGAGGTCGGCAGGCTCGCCTGTCTCCGCCGCCTTCTGCACGGGCGCGGTCTTGGCGCTCTCGGCGGAGCGGCGCGGGATTGGCGGGAGGATGACCGCCGGGACGTGCAGGCATGCGTTATATTCGTCCACAGCCTCGTCAAGATACTGATCCACATGCTTGAACACAGTCCCCGGCAAGCCGTAGGTGATGCTGGGGATGAAGTGCCCGCCGGGGCAGCAGCGGCGCAGCGTATCGCGGGCGTAGGCAAGGATTTCCTCAGGCTGTGCGTCAGCGCGGTCGATCGCCGCGCCGAAGCCGCCCATGAGCGTGAGCCTGCCGTTCAGGTGCCGCTGGAGTGCGGGTATGTCGTTTTCCGGGAGTGTGCCCTGCCAGACCTGGATGCCGATCTCCGCCATATCGTCCACGATCGGGACAAGGTAGGAGTCTGCATGGTGGATAGCGATCACGCCGCGGGAGCGGATATAGCCGTAGAAGCGGCGGTATGGCTCCTTGAAGAACTCGCGCCACATATCCGGCTTCATGAACAGGGCGTTCTTCGTGCCCCAGTCGTCATGCGAGAAGATGACCTCAGGCTTCAGCCCGTCGATAAGGCGGCGGACATAGTCAAGGCGGTACTCGGTGATGGTCTCTATAAGCTCGTGCATCTCATCCGGGTGCTCGTAGAGGTTTGTGAGCGTGTCCTCAAAGCCCATGAGGAAATGGCACTGCTCGAATATACCCGTACCCATGAACCCGGCAACGAGCTTGCCCTCGGCCTCGGCGAGCGCGGCATGTCTCCGGCATGTGTCCCACCCGGCGGCGCAGGCGGCGTCGAGATCCGGAGCGTGGACGGTCTCCCTCCAGCGCGTGATATCCGGGCAGACGGTCACGCCCTCGCCATGCACAGGCATAGGGCCGGGCGCATCCTGCGGGAAGCTGATGGTCGTCCCCCACCGGTCAACGCTGACCGTGCCGCGCTTGCGGTTGCCGCGCAGATAGGTGTTGATAGGATCGTCCAGGCACATGTGCAGCGCCTCATACTGCTTCAGCTGGCGCTCCGGCTGGCCGTCGGGCTTGATGAGCTCGAGGAATATCTCTTTCGGTGTGGACATTATGGTGCCTCCTTCAATAAAGAACACATGAGGTGAAGGTCAGGGTGCGCGGACCGTAATTATATTTGAGCCCCGACTTTGTGCAGACGTCGCTGACAAAAAGCCCGTAGGCCTCCATCGACGACAGCCGACGGTTAGGGTAGCGGCAGGGGCGGTCAGGGTAGGTGCAGGTTCTGCACAGCGTACACGTCCCGGCAGTGAGCGGCAGGCAGTCCGGGTACATGAGCCGCGCCTGACGTGCAAAGCTTGCAAAGCGGCGCTTATGCTCCTCGGTGAGCTTTGTTATGCCCTCATAGTCAAACTCATCCGCAAGCTCCGCCGTGCTCTGCACGAGGATGCCCTCCGAGTACCGCTCTATGCGTGAGCGCGCATGTTCGAGCGTCCCGCAGCCGGGCGGGCACGCCCAGCTCCTGCCGTACCTTCCGCAGCGGTCGGCCTCACACATGGCGCGCACCTCCTCCAGCGGGGTCAGCGCGGACATATTCACCAGCGCGGCGGCAGTGAAGCCAAGCTCCCGGCTCAGGGTAAACAGCTCCGTCATACGTAATGCCTCTTGACAGTTAAATCGGTTTCCGCGTAAAATAACTTAACAGCTATTTTTATATTATATTGGCGGGTGAAGCGCGTGTCAAGCATCCAGATCATACAGGGCGGCAGAGCCGCGGCAGTTTCTGTGCAGCCGGGTGAAAACCTGCTTTCCGCGCTTCGGCGCGCGGGGTATTCTGTCCCCGCGGCCTGCGGCGGAAAAGGGCGCTGCGGCAAATGCCGCGTGCCGGTAAACGGCGTTATGCGCCTTGCCTGCAAAACGATACCGCAGGATGGCGACACGGTCGAGCTGCCCAACTCCTCGGGCGGCGTTGTGCTCACGAACACCGGCGCGCTGCCGAAAGCGCAGCCGGGCAGGACAGGCCTTGCCGCAGCGGTCGACCTTGGCACAACGACCGCTGCGCTGCGGCTGTTCGACCGCGCGTCCGGTGAGCTTTTAGCCGAGGCGCAGGGCTGGAACCGTCAGGCCTCCTACGGGGCGGACGTTATCAGCCGCATACAGTACACGCTTGAAAACCCAGACGGCCTTGCGGAGCTTTCGCAATGCATCCGCGGGCAGATCACGGAGCTTCTCCGTCAGGCGCTGGATGATGCCGGGCACAGCAAAACCGAGGTGCGGGAGCTGGTGCTTGCCGGGAACACGGTCATGCAGCACATCTTTGACGGCAGGCCGGTCGGCTCCATCGCTCACGCGCCATTTAAGCCCGAGACGCTTTTTGAAGACTCCGTCGGCACGGAGCTCGACGGCATCCCCGTGCGTCTCGCACCCTGCGTTGCGGGCTACGTCGGCGGGGACATCACTGCGGGGCTCCTCGTCGCAGGAATGGCGGAGCACCCCGGCGAGCGGCTGTTTCTCGACATAGGCACGAACGGCGAGATGGCGCTCGGCGGCAGCGGCGGTATCCTCTGCTGCGCTGTTGCTTCGGGTCCGGCGTTCGAGGGTGCGGGCATAAGCTGCGGCATGCCCGGCATCACGGGGGCTGTGAGTCACGTGGTCTATGACCGCGGCTTCCTGCTCGACGTGATAGGCGGCGGCGAAGCTATCGGGCTGTGCGGCTCCGGGCTTGTTGATCTTGCGGCGGTGCTGCTGGAGCACGGAGTGATAGCTCCCAGCGGACGGCTCCTTCCCCCGGAGGAGGCACCGGAGCATATACGGCGCTATCTGACGCGGGATGAAAACGGGAACGGGCTGTTCCATCTGACGCAGCAGGTGTCTCTTTCGGCCTCTGACGTGCGCAATTTGCAGCTTGCCAAGTCCGCGGT
>CAKTKV010000049.1 GCA_934572355.1 uncultured Oscillospiraceae bacterium | reverse complement strand
ATGAAGCCCGCCCCGGCGGAGACCTTGACCTCGCGCACGGTCACGGTGAAATCCTCCGGCGCGCCGAGCTTCATCTTGTCGTCGGAGAAGCTGTACTGCGTCTTCGCGATGCACACGGGCATGTGCGCCATGCCGAGCGCTGTGAGCCGGTCTATCTGCGCGGCGGCCTCGGGGAGAACTTCAATGTTCCGCCCGCGGTAGACGCGCCGCACGACGGCGCGCAGCTTATCCTCAATGCCGCCGTCAAGCTCATATGCAAAGCGGAAATCACAGGGCTGCTCGCAGAGCTTTACTACGGCCTCGGCAAGCTCCGTGCCGCCCGCACCGCCCTGCGCCCAGACATCGCTCAGCGCGACCTCCACGCCGAGCTCGCGGCAGCGCCCGCGCACTAAATCAAGCTCTGCCTCGGTGTCGGTCGGGAAGCGGTTGATCGCGACGACGGTCGGCAGACCGTATACATCCTTCATGTTTGCCACGTGCCTCAGCAGGTTCGGCAGCCCACGCTCGAGAGCCGCGAGGTCCTCGCTCGAGAGCTCATCCTTCGCAAGTCCGCCGTGCATCTTGAGCGCGCGCACCGTTGCCACGACGACGGCAGCCGAAGGCGTGAGCCCCGCGAGGCGGCACTTTATATCGAGGAACTTCTCCGCGCCGAGGTCAGCACCGAAGCCCGCCTCGGTCACGGCGTAGTCGCCGAGGCGCATTGCCATGCGCGTCGCGGTGACGCTGTTGCAGCCGTGGGCGATGTTTGCGAACGGGCCGCCGTGAACAAATGCGGGAGTCCCCTCCAGCGTCTGCACGAGGTTCGGCTTTATCGCGTCTTTCAGGAGCGCCGCCATCGCGCCGACGGCCTTGAGGTCGCCCGCGGTGACGGGCTTTCCGTCATAGGTGTAGCCGACGATGATGCGCGCAAGGCGCGCCTTGAGGTCGTCAACGGAACTCGCCATGCAGAAGATCGCCATCGTCTCCGTCGCGACGGTTATCTCAAAGCGGTCGTCCCGCGGTACGCCGCCCGTCCTGCCGCCGAGACCGTCGCGCACACAGCGCAGCTGGCGGTCGTTCATGTCCACGCAGCGCGTCCATGTGATGCTCTCGGGGTCGATGCCGAGGGCGTTTCCCTGATATATATGGTTATCGAGCATCGCGGCGAGGAGGTTGTTTGCCGCGCCGATGGCGTGGATATCGCCGGTGAAGTGCAGGTTAATGTCCTCCATCGGGACGACCTGCGCCCTGCCGCCGCCGCATGCGCCGCCCTTTATGCCGAACACAGGGCCGAGCGACGGCTCACGCATGGCGATCACCGCGTTTTTTCCTATGCGGCGCAGCCCGTCGGCAAGGCCGATGGCCGTGGTCGTCTTGCCCTCGCCGGCGGGCGTGGGCGTGATGGCTGTGACGAGGATAAGTTTACCCTCGCGCCCCCTGCGCTCATCCAGCAGGGACAGGTCGACCTTCGCCTTGTACCTGCCGTACTGTTCGAGGTATTTATTTTCAATGCCGAGCCTGTCCGCGACCTCCGTTATAGGGAGCATTTTGCAGGCTTGGGCGATCTCTATGTCAGATAACATGGCACCTCTCCTTTCAGGAAAACTAAAACTATAAAATTATACCACACCTGTGCGTAATGCAAAAGGGGTAATATGGTGGAGGAGCTTGATTTTCACGTATAATCGTAGTATTCTAACCGCTGTCAGAACACCGGTCCACAGGAGGGACAGCTATGACAGAAAAATATGATACCAAAATTCTTGACCATATCACCGCCGCGCAGCATGAGGCGGCGGAGCTGATGATGCAGGCGCACGGGATGCTTGCCGAGTGCAAGACCGGGCACCGTGATGTCGTCACGCAGTACGACCGGCGCATACAGGAGCTGCTCATGCAGCGGCTGAGCCGGGACGTTCCGGGCGCGCACTTCTTCTGCGAGGAGAACGGGCAGCAGGACCCGACGGACGCGGAGCATCTTTTCATCATCGACCCCATTGACGGGACAATGAACTTTGTCCGCGGCTTCGGGCACAGCTGCATATCCGTGGCATATATGAGCCGCGGCGAGCTGCGCGCGGCGTCGGTGTATAACCCATATCTGGACGAGCAGTTCACCGCGCTCTCGGGCGAGGGTGCATGGCTCAACGGCCGCCCGATACACGTCGAGGATGCGCCGCTGTCGGAGACGGTCGTCTGCTGCGGCACGTCCCCCTACAGTCCAGAGCTTGCCGATGAGACCTTTGAGATAATCAAAAAGCTCTTCATTGCCTCGTTGGATATCCGACGCGAGGGTTCCGCGGAGCTCGACCTCTGCTCCGCCGCCGCGGGGCGCGCGGGCGTGTATTTTGAGCAGAGCGTGTCGCTCTGGGACTTTGCCGCAGGCATGCTCATCGTGCGCGAGGCGGGCGGCATCGCCCTTGCCGCCGACGGAAGCGAGCTGCCCATGGACGGGCGCAAGTCTTCCATCGTCGCCGGCAGCGCGGGAGCCGTGCATGAGGCGCTGAGGATAATAAATGGATGACTATGGCTTTAACCGGCTTGACGCAGAGCGCGCTGCGCCGGTGCTGTACGTGCGCAGTATAGATTCGACCAACAACGCGCTCAAGAAGCTTGCCGCGCAGGGTGCGCCTGACGGGACGGTGCTCTGGGCGAGCGAGCAGACCGCGGGGCGCGGCCGGCTCGGGCGCAGCTTTCTCTCACCTGAGGGCGGGCTGTACCTGTCGATGCTCTGGCGGCCCGACTGCCCCCCGGAAAAGACCGTGAGCCTCACCTCCTGCGCCGCCGTCGCGCTGTGCCGCCGCCTTGAGGCATGGCCTGAGCTTGATGTCTCCATCAAGTGGCCGAACGACATGCTCCTCGGAGGACGCAAGCTCTGCGGCATTTTGACCGAGGGCTGCACCACGCCCGGCGGCTTCTGCGTCGTCATGGGCATGGGCGTGAACGTCAACACGCCGGAGTTCCCGCCGGAGCTGCGGGATATTGCCGCGTCCCTGTACCTTGCCTCGGGAAGAAAATGGGACATCAGAGAATTTTCCGCGCGGCTCATAGAGAGCCTTGACGCGATGTACGCGCTCTGGCTCAAAGGCCCTGAGGCTTTTCTTGAAGAGTACCGCGCCCGCTGCGCTACAGTCGGCAGCGCTGTGACCTATACGCGCGGCGACACGGTATATAACGCCCGTGCCGTCGGCATCGACGGGGACTATGCGCTCATTGTGGAGCGCGGAGGGGAGCGCGAGACCATACGCTTCGGCGAGGTCAGCGTGAGAAAAAGGACAGATATTTCATGAACTTTATTAAGGATGAATCCAAAGCCGCCTGGAAGTATATATGGACCTTCGTCAAGTGGCTGTTTATCGCGGGTGTGACGGGCATCGTCGGCGGTTTTGTCGGCACGGCCTTCAACCTCAGCGTCAGTTGGGCGACGGGTACGCGCATGGCACACCCGTGGCTGCTGCTTCTCCTGCCGGTCTCGGGTCTTCTCATCGCGGGGCTCTACCGGCTCACAAGGATGGAGAACGAGAACACCAACGCTATTATCGATTCCATACATTTCGGCGATAAGGTGCCGCTTATGCTCGTCCCGGCGATCTTTATTTCCACGACCATAACCCACCTCTTCGGCGGCAGCGCCGGGCGTGAGGGCGCGGCGCTCCAGATAGGCGGCAGCCTCGGCTGCTATATAGGCCGTGCTTTTCACCTTGACGATAAGGACATGCGCCTTGCAACGCTCTGCGGCATGAGCGCCGTGTTCGCCGCGCTCTTCGGAACGCCGCTCACCGCGACGCTTTTTGCCCTCGAAGTCATAAGCGTGGGCGTCATATACTATTCCGCGCTCGTCCCCTGCATCGTGTCCTCGCTCTTCGCGCTGGAGATGGCAAACATCTTCGGCATAGCCCCGACGCATTTTGACGTCGTCATCGAGCCGATCTCCGAGCTTATGCTGCTGAAGGTCTCGGCGCTCGCTATCGTCTGCTCACTCATGAGCACGGTGTTCTGCCTGTCGATGCACAAGACGGAGCACCTGTTTGCAAAGCTCATAAAGAACCCGTATCTGCGTATCGCGGCGGGCGGTGCGCTCGTCGTGCTCATCACGGCGATCCTCGGCACCGGCGACTATAACGGCGCGGGCATGAATATAATCAAACGTGCCATTGAGGAGGGGCAGGCAAAGCCCGACGCCTTCTTCTGGAAGCTCATCCTCACGGCGATAACCATCGGCTGCGGCTTTAAGGGCGGCGAAGTCGTCCCGACCTTCTTCATCGGCGCGACGCTCGGCTGCGTCCTCGGCTCGCTCCTCGGCATTCCTACGGGCTTTGCCGCGGCGCTCGGGCTTATCTGCGTGTTCTGCGGCGCGGTCAATTGTCCCGTCGCGTCCATCGTCCTGAGCATCGAGCTCTTCGGCTCGACTGACCTTGTGTATTTCGCGCTCGCCTGCGGCATCGCCTATATGCTCTCGGGCTACTTCGGTCTGTACAGCAGCCAGAAGATAATGTACTCCAAGCTCAAGGCGGAGTTTATAAATATCCACGCGAAATAAACCGATGCATTGCTTTACACCGATAAATATGTTATTATAAAGTATAATTATACTTTGCCGGAAAGGAGCGTGTGCGCATGAGCGAGAGCGCGGGCAAATACAGCATGATGATTTCCGGCGCGGCCGAGCCGCTTGCCGAAGCCGTGCGCGCATCCGGGATGGGCAGGTTCGTTTCCGGTATCTCCGGCGTCCCGAAGGGCGCGAGCCTTGAGCGCGCGCTGATCCTGCACCCGGCGGATATCCTTGTCATCACCGATGAAGCTTCCCTGAGCTTCTCTCCCACGGCATATAAAAAAGGCTGCCTTGCCGTGCTCCTGCTGAGCGATGAAGCCTTTGACCGCCGCGCCTGTGTTGAGCTTGGTGTGTTCTGCTCTGCTTGGGCGCAGCTGCAATTCGTTCTGCCGCAGCTTTTTGCCGCCTGCGGACGGCTCAGCCGTTCGCGCAGCGAGTATGCCGCCCTGCGCGGCAAGTTAGATGATGCGCGGCTCATTAACCGTGCAAAGCTGCTGCTTATCTCCCGGCTCAAAATGAGCGAGGACGAGGCACACCGCTTCCTTGAGCGCTCGGCCATGGACGGCTGCGTGAAGCTGCGCACCGTCGCCGAGAGCATAATAAGGACTTACGAGGAATAATATAACACCCTCAGACATGGGCTTGCCCGTGCCTGAGGGTGTTTCTTATCCTATTCTTCCACCGTCTCTGAGGTCAAAATCCAGAGAGACATTGTAACCGTCCCCGTCCCGGTCGAGCAGTTCCATTGGGCTTTCATGCACACCGGGGATATAGCCCGTCACGCCCAGCTTGCCGGGGAATGAGAGCGAGGGCACAAGCAGGAAGCTCCCGCCGTCACACGGCACACGTGTGTAGCCTATACAGACACGGTCAATGTCGAGCCGTACCTCAGTGATGACCGCGCCGATAACATCCCACCATTCCTTCTCGGAAGCGTAATTTGGTATCAGCGTCTCATAGCTCAGGCTGCGCATCGTCTGCATCGCAAGCGGCTCCATGTCCGCCCACGTTTTCAATGCCGCGGCCTGTTCTGCTGCCTCGACGACCTCCATCGGAGAAGTGTATTGCAGCTCAATGAGTGCGCCGCTGTTTGCCATTCGTATAGTCAGGCTCTCAGGGCAATAGTCCTGTCCTGCGGCGCTCTGCCAATTGACCGGGTAGCCCTCATAGACCGGGGCTCCGGTTATTTCTATTTGCCAGCCCTCGCCGGTGCTCGCTGTCCTGTCCACTGCCGCGGAGGAGAAGCGCCACTCGCCGAGCCCCATCTCCTCCGAGAGCTCGACTGCCCGCGCACAGGCCGCGTCAAGTGCGCTTTCGTCCGCCGCTGTGTCGGAGTATAGCCCCATGCTCATGTACCATTCCCGCGTCCGCCCTTGTCGCTCCTCGGCTGTTTCCCCAAAATCGGGCACGAGCACAAAGGCTGAGAGACTGTGATTGCGGAAGTCCTCCCGCTCGTTGTTGTTGACCCAGAACTCATACGGTACGCCGCCGAGCTCCGTCACCGCGCGCAGGTCTACGGACATACCTGCGGGGAAAGTATCGGTATAATATTGATCGCTCCCGGCATAGTCAAAGCCGTGGACGGCGTAGTGCTCCATCGGATAGAACTTCCATTCGCAGGGAACCGGTGTGACCTCATCCCGTGCCATGGCGTAGGCATTGCGGTAATATTCCAGTATCGCGAGCCGCGCATCGCGCACGCTCTCTATCCAGCTTTGCGGCGCATCCTCCCCGTGGTCGGCCCTTATGCTCTCGTCGGTGACGGCGTATTCATATACGGCTATCATATCCGCGATCTCGGCCTTGCTCAGCTCCTCGGAGCACTCGAACAGCTCCGCTTCCCCGAAGAGCCCCTCTGCCATCTGCCGCGCTATGTCGGACGTGATGACCTTTGGCCGCACCCGAAGGACGGGCATCGCTGCGGGAATGGCGTCCGCGTTACCGTCATGGATGCTGATTTTTATTTGGCCGTCGTCGGTGGTGAACTCGGCGTTTACGGCTTGCGCGGCCTCAATGTTACTGCCCGTGGTAGGTGCTTCCGCTGACTGCTCCGGGCTGACGCATGCGCACAGCCAGAGCGCCGCGCAGCAGAGAAGCAGGGAAATGTATTTTTTCATATCAGTTACCTTTCAAAATCAACACAGCGTCCTCCGGTGAACCTGCCCCGGCGACGGCGGAAAAATCTATGCTGTCAGCTAAGCTTTCCACAAAGAGCTTTTCATTGCCTTCCCCATGCTGATAGACATAGCTCGCCCTGACTGTCATCACAGCGCCGTCACCGGAATAAAACAGCAGCAGCTCATACTGCGCCCATGCGTCGTTCGTGCTCACATCGCGCACGGCGATGCTGACCTTATCGCCGCGGCTGGTCGTGTATTCCCACTCCTCATATTCATCGGCTCCGCCTGCCGTCATATCGTCGCAGGGAAGACAGCCGCTCTTTTCAAGATACACTTCATACAGATACCGTTCCTGCGCGAGCATTGCCGACGCTGAGATGTGAAACGAACCGTCCTCATACGCACCGTGTTCGCGGCTCTGATCCCCGGCGTTCTCGATCGCCCGGCGCTCCGTGTGCAGTGCCAGTCCATACCGGGAGGCGATTTCTTGGAGCTTTGCCCACATCGTCCCGTCCCAGACCTGATACAGGCGGCATATCTCTTTTGCCTTCCCGTTCGGTGCGAAGCCGCGCTCAAGGTCGCGCCATTCGTAGTAGGGCTGCCCATGCTCTGTTTGCTCCGCGGTTTTCTTGTCGGCGTAGTCGCCTTTGAACGTTAGCCACTCAGCCGCCGCCTGATACTCCGTTGAGCCTATCACGCCGCCGAGGGAGACATAGTCCCGGTGGTGCACTGTGCGCAGCCTGTCTACCGTCTCTCCCGCCTCGCCGGGGAGTGCGCTGTAGCCGGTGCTCGTTATCACCCTGCCCGTAAGCCCGAGCCACCCCGCGGCATACGCCGTCAGCGTCAGCAGCGCCGCAATGACTGCCGCGATGATGAGCGTGCGCACAAGCTTTTTATATGATACGCGCGCAGTCTCAGGCTTTCCATACAGCGCTTCCCCGGCAGCGAGGATAAACGTGCCGTCGATCTGCCCGAAGACGTCAAAAAACTGTTCCTTCGTCATTGCAAGCCCTCCTTTTCGAGCCGGTCACGCAGCCGCAGCCGCATACGCCGCAGCGTGGAGAGCGCCGTGTTCTTCTTCATCCCGAGCTTCGCGGCGATCTCCTCCACCGGCAGGCCGTACCAGTACCGCGCAACGAAGAGGTTCCGCTCTGCCTCCGGTTGGGATGCAAGAAAGGCGTTGAATGCCTGTATCAGCATTTTGCTTTCGATCGTCTGCTCTACACTGAAGCCCGAGGGGATGCACTCGGCAAGCTCCTCAAGCGCGATGAGCGCCTCGCCTCCGCCGCGCTTTGCGGCAGAGCGGCGGCGCAGCCGGTCGACGGATATACGGCGTGTCAGCGCGCCGAAATATGCCTTGAGGCAGTTCGGGCGCGTCGGCGGTATGGCGTTCCACGCCGCAAGCCATGTGTCGTTCACACTCTCCTCGGAGTCGCCCGCATCACGAAGAATGCCGTCCGCGACGCGGTAGCAGTAGCCGCCGTAGGATGCCTGACTTTCATCTATCGCCCGCTCTGAGCGCTTGAAATACAGCTCAATGATCGAGGTGTCTGTCATATCTGAACCCCCTTACATTACCCAAGTCGTATTTCGCGGAAGAAAATTGCAGCTGCCGAAAAAAATATATCATCTCATGCGCCGCTTGCAAAGCCGAGGCGCATGAGATGATATAAAATAAGGCTGTGTACAATTTCACACAATTGTACACAGCCTTTTATAACAGCCGCCGCACACCATTATTGCAGATCCAGTGTGCGGGCGGGTCATTATCCCATTCTGTCCGTCCCGAAGAAGAACAGCGCCACTGTCCCCGGGCCGACGTGGGAGCCGGTCACCGGCTCATAGCATACGCTCAGGCACTTGCCGGTAAGCCCCTTGTCGCGCAGGCGCTGCACGAGGTATGCCTTGCCCTCCTCGTTGTCGGCATGGGCGATGCCGATAGTCTCGGTCTTGCTCAGGGCAAGCTCCGCATAGCGCTCGGCAAGCGCGTCAAGCGTGCGCTTCATACCGCGCACCTTGGCCTTTACGACTATCTTGCCCTCATAGTCCCCGATGAGGATCGGGTGTATGCTCAGTACGTTTCCGATTATCGCTGCCGCGCCGCTGACTCTGCCGGTGTTCTTCAGGTACTTGAGGTCGTCAACGGTGAAGCTCTGGCACATACTCGGCACCTGCGCGCGGATGGCCTCTTCGATCGCGTCAAGGGCAACGCCGTCCTTTAACTGCTCCGCCGCCTTGATGACGAACAGCCCCTCGCCGAGGGACGCGGCGAGCGTGTCGATGACGACGATCTTTCTGTCCGGGTACTCCTCGTCAAGCTCCTGCTTTGCCATGAGCGCGGCGTTTGCCGTGCCGCTTATGCCGCCGGACATACCGATATACAGCACATCCTTGCCCGCGTCGAGCGCTGTCTTGAAACGCTCGATGAACGTACCCGCGTTCACCATCGAGGTCTTTACCTCGCTGCCGGCACGCATCGCGGCATAGAAGGCCTTGCCGTCAAATTCTCTCTCGGGTATGTATTCGACTCCGTCTATCGTGTATGAAAAGGGGACTACCTCAATGCCGTACTCGTCGATTATCTCAACGGGGAGGTTAGCGGAGGTGTCTGTAAAAAGCTGCGTCATTTTGGGTTCTCCTTAAAAGTTATGGGTACTGCACACTGTCATTAGCATAACGCAGTTCATACCGAAACCGCAAGCTATTGTCTCTATTCCGCGCTCTACGAAACATAGAATAAGAGTAGAACCCCTTGATTTTGGGGCTCTACTCCGAGTATAGCCGTATCTTCTTCACTTGTGCGCCGCGGCTTTCAGCCTCTCCAGCCACGCGTAGGGGACGTCAAGCTCACCCTTGCCGGTGCCGAGGCTTATCGCGGGCTTGTTTGCGCCGTGGAAGTCACTGCCGCCGGTTTTCAGCAGCCCGTACTCCTCTGCGAGTCCTTCAAGGTAGCCCACCTGCTGCGCGCCATAGCCGGAATAGCGGCACTCCATCCCGCGCAGCCCGCGCGCCATGCAGTGCTCTATAAGCTCGCGCAGTTCTGCATCGTTCTTCTTGTACTGGAACGGGTGCGCCAGCACCGCGACTCCGCCCGATCGACATATCGTCTCCACCGCCATCTCTATCGGGATGATCGTGCGCGGCAGATAATACTTCTGCCCCTTTTCCACATAGCGCTGGAACGCATCGTTCACGCTCTCGGCAAGCCCAAGCTCATAGAGCATCCGCGCAAAGTGCGGCCGACCTATGGATTCGCCGAAGCGCGCCCTCATCTCGTCATAGTCAAAGGGCAGGCCGTCCGCCGCCATGAGCTCCGCCAT
>CAKTKV010000048.1 GCA_934572355.1 uncultured Oscillospiraceae bacterium | reverse complement strand
GGGAAGAGAGCGGCTGTAGTAAGCGCTCGTCGCGGACAGGGCGATGGACGGGACCTCGCTGCCGGTGAGCTTGATGAGCGAGCCGCCGAAGAAGTTGCCGAAGCCGACGCCAAAGGTGGTCATCGCAAGGCCGGTGACGTTCTGGTTTGCGCGCAGGGAGACGGTGAGGAAGCAGTAGAGAAGCCCCATCAGCAGCGACCCGAGCAGGGAGCACAGAAGCGGGATCATTATCGCGAGAAAGCCGTTCATGGCTTCCGCGGAGCCCGCGGACTGCTCATACGCAAATGCGCCGATAACGCCGCAGATACCGCCGACATACATGATGCCGGGAATGCCGAGGTTGAGGTTGCCGGACTTTTCTGTCAACGTTTCACCGGTGCTGCCGAAGAGCAGCGGGATACCCTGAACGACGGCTCTCGGGATAAAGGAAACTATATCAAACATTGCTCAGTCCTCCTTCTTTGCGGCCTTGCGGAAACTTATCTTATAGCTGATGAAGAACTCGCTGCCGATGATGAAGAACAGGATAATGCCGGTAAGAATATCGGAGAAGGAATGGTTCAGACCGAAGGCGGTGGAAATTTCGCCAGCGCCGCGCTCAAGGAACACCAGCAGCAGGGAGGTAAAGACCATGATGATGGGGTTAAATTTCGCAAGCCATGACACCATGACAGCCGTGAAGCCGCGGCCGCCGGCGATAGTCGTCGTGACGGTGTGGTTTATGCCGCCGACGAGCAGCAGACCCGCAAGGCCGCAGATAGCACCGGAGAGCGCCATAGTGCGCATGATGACCTTCTCGACCTTGATGCCGACGTAGCGCGCGGTGCGCTCGCTCTCGCCGACGACGCTTATCTCATAGCCGTGCTTGGAGTAGCTGAGGTACACATACACCGCGACCGTCACCACAGCGGCGACGACTATGCTCAGCAGGTACTTGTTACCGCCGAGCTGCGGCAGCCAGCCAAGCTCGGTAGCCTGATTGATGATGCCGATCTGCCCCGCGCCCTTGGGGACTTCCCACACGATGATGAAATACGCGACGAGCTGGGTCGCGACATAGTTCATCATCAGGGTGAAGAGCGTCTCGTTCGTGTTCCATTTGGCCTTGAAGAAAGCCGGGATAAAGCCCCACAGCGCGCCCGCCGCGATAGCCGCGACGGTCATGGTGAGGATCAGCATACCGTTTGACATCTTATCGCTCAGGCAGATCATCACAGCCGTCGTCGCAAGGCAGCCGGCAAGGGTCTGACCCTCGGCGCCGATGTTCCAGAAGCGCATCTTGAACGCGGGGGTCACGGCAAGGGAGATGCACAGCAGAACTGCCATGCCTTGGAAGGTTATCCAGCTTCGGCGCGCGGTGCCGAAAGCGCCGCTTATCATTGCGCCGTAAACGGCAATCGGGTTTTCACCGGTCGTGACGGTGGTGACGAGTGCGCACACGAGCAGCGCCGCGACTATCGCGCCGAGGCGGATAGCCCAGGCCTTATACCACGGCATAGCGCCGCGCTTGGAAATGTGAGCCAGCGGCTCCTGCTTCTGCTTATTCATCGGCTTTGTCACCTCCGAGCTTTGTCATCATCATGCCGACCTCGCGCTTCGAGGTCTTGCGTCCCTCAACGATGCCGCTGACCTTGCCGCCGCAGAGGACGAGTATCCTATCGGCCAGCTCCAGCAGCACATCCAGATCCTCGCCGACGTATATGACGGCGACGCCCTTTTTCTTCTGCCGGTTTATGAGGTCATATATAGTATAGGAAGAGTTGATATCCAGACCGCGCACGGCGTAGGCCGTGAGCAGCACAGTGGGTGCAGACGCGATCTCGCGTCCGACGAGCACCTTCTGCACATTGCCGCCGGACAGGCGGCGCACCGGAGTGGAGATGCCGGGGGTGCTGACTTCGAGATCGTCAACGACCTCCTGCGCGAGCTTGCGCGGGGACTTGCGGTCGGTAAACAGGCCGTGGCCGCGGCGGAAGGAGCGGAGCATCATGTTATCCGCAAGATCCATGTTGCCGACAAGACCCATGCCGAGCCTGTCCTCAGGGACGAACGAGAGCGCGACGCCCATGTCCGCTATCGCGAGGGGATCCTTGCCGATGAGCTCATCGGCCTTGCCGTCGTCCTCAACGTAGCTGATGCTGCCGGATTCGACTGGCTGGAGCCCGGCGATGGCTTCGAGCAGCTCTTTCTGGCCGCAGCCGGAAATGCCCGCGATGCCGAGGATCTCGCCGGAGTTTGCGGTGAAGCTCACATCGTCGAGCTTCACGATGCCGTCAATGCTGCGCACGGTGAGGTTCTTGACCTCGATGCGGGGCTTGGGGTCGACGGGGTCGGGTCTGTCGATATTAAGAGTGACCGCGTGGCCGACCATCATGTTGGTCATTTCCTGAGCGTTCGTGTCCTTGGTGCGCATATCGCCGATGAACTGGCCGTGGCGCAGGACAGCGACGCGGTCGGACAGCTCCTCGACCTCGTGCATCTTGTGCGTGATGATGACGACGGCCTTGCCGTCATCACGCATGTTGCGCAGGACAGCAAAGAGCTTGTCCGTCTCCTGCGGGGTGAGGACGGCGGTCGGCTCATCGAGGATCAGGATATCCGCGCCGCGGTAGAGCACCTTGATTATCTCAACCGTCTGCTTCTGGGAAACGGACATGTCGTATATCTTCTGGTTGGGGTCGACTTCGAAGCCGTAAGCGTCGCAGATCTGCTTTATCTTGGCGGAGGCGTCCTTCAAATCGAGCTTTCCGGGCAGGCCGAGGACGATGTTCTCCGCGGCGGTCAGCACATCGACAAGCTTGAAGTGCTGGTGGATCATGCCGATGCCGAGGTCGAAGGCGTCCTTAGGGGAGCTTATGACGACGGGCTTGCCGTCGATGCTTATTTCGCCCTCGTCGGGGAAGTAGATACCGGCGAGCATGTTCATGAGCGTCGTCTTGCCGCTGCCGTTTTCGCCGAGGAGCGCAAGTATCTCGCCCCTGTATATATCGAGCCAGACTCTGTCGTTTGCGACGACGGAGCCGAAGGTCTTCGTGATATTGCGCATTTTGACTGCCGCGATCTTATTGTCCAATACGGTCACTCCTTAATGTATGTAGTAAAGTCCAATACCGCATAAGAAAGCATATGCGTTTATCATGTGCTTTCTTATGCGGTGGTCAAAGGTAAAAACGGGCAGCGCAATTAAATTGTCATTGCGCTGCCCGCCTGCAGTAACAGTCAGATGCGGTTCAATTAGAATGCGGTGTCAAGAAGGGTGATGCCGTCGATCTTGAGATCGAAGTAAGGAGCAGCACGGAAAGTGGACTCCTTGAAAGCGCCGTTCTCAACAGCCTCGGTGTCGCCGGTGTAGGCAGCATCGGTGTCAACGTCTGCGAGGTAGGAGGTGACGTGGCCGTCAGCGTCAACGGTCATAGCGTCGGTCACGTTGTCGCCGGAGACGGTGAAGGCGGAGCAGTCAAAGACCTGGACTTCGCCGGACTCGAGCTTTGCGGTGGCGTCGGCAATTGCCTCGGCAGTGCCCTCGGCAGCGACGGCAGTGTTGATGTCGGTGAGAACGACGGAGCCGGTAGCAAGGGTGCCGGTCCAGTCAGCGTCGATGGTCTCGCCGTTCATGACAGCGGTGATAGCGTACTCATAGTAGGGAGCCCAGTTGATGCGGGAGGAGACGATGAAGGTGTTGGGGCAGGCAGCCTCGGTGGAGCCGTTGTAGGAAACGTTGGGGACACCGGCGGTCTCGCATGCGGTGGGAGCGCCCATGGAGTCAGCGTGCTGGCTGATGAGCTTGCAGCCGTTGCCGATGAGCTTGTTTGCAGCTTCCTTCTCAGCGGTCTCATCGTACCAGGAACCGGTGAAGGTCACTTCCATGGTAGCGGTGGGGCAGACGGAGCGTGCGCCGAGGAAGAAGGAGGTGTAACCGGAAACGACTTCCGCGTAGGTGAATGCGCCGACATAGCCGATCTTGGCCTCGTCCTCGGTGAAGTCACCGTTGGCGATCATTTCATTGAGCTTGAGACCGGCAGCGACACCGGCGAGGTAACGGCCTTCATAGATGGAAGCGAAGGCGTTGTGGTAGTTTGCAAGACCCTCGGTGTGAGCCTTGGTACCGGTAGCGTGGCAGAACTGAACCTCGGGGAATTCCTTTGCGGCCTGGATCATGAAGTCCTCATGGCCGAAGGAGTCAGCAAAAATGACATTGCAGCCGGCGTCAGCAAGCTCGGCAGCTGCGTCGTAGCACTCCTGGCCTTCGGGAATGTTGGTGCGGAAGATGACCTGATCATCGCTCAGGCCGAGGTTTGCGCAGGCTTCCTTGGCGCCGTTCATGAAGTTAAGGTCATAGGTGGAGTTCTCATCATGCAGGAAAATAAAGCCGACCTTCAGATCGGAAGCGGCGGTAGCGTCGGCAGCGGGAGCATCGGCAGCAGCGTCAGCCGCGGGGGCCTCGCTTGCAGCGGGTGCTGCGGACTGACCGCAGGCGCACAGTGCAAATACCATGCACAGAGCCATGAGTAGAGCAACAATCTTCTTCATTTGTTCAGTCTCCTCGATAATTTTTTATAATTTATCTAAACCGCATTGCGGTGAAGATACGAAAAATGCACCGGCCGTTTTCACTGCCGATGCAAAGCACACATCAACCCACCGCTATAGAAGCGGTGAGCCGAAGCTCAACATCGATAGTCCGGTCATTTACGGCGTCCGGGTAGAAACTTCAAATCCATATCATTTGCTATATATCGAAGCGGTATTCAATTGGTTTGTGCCTTTATGCTAACAGCCGCGCGCCAAAAAGTCAAGTATGGTTTTTCTACGATTTTGACATTTTTCGACGCTGCAATTTGTCAATGCTGCACAAGTGCGGCTCAAGGTATATTATCTTGTAATTTGCCGGAAAATATGGTATTTTAATGATGGTACTTTTTTGTACCGGGGTGCTGCACAACGGCAGGCGGTCAGCTACACCACCCGAGAGGGGGTGAAGCATAATGCCTATCATCATAACGTTACATATTTTCGGTTTGATAGTAACTGTGAGGATAAAGCAAGATCGCCACTCCGCCAAGTGACGATCTTGTAGCTTCGCTATAACCTTGTAACTTGAAAGAGCTGACCGCTTGTCGCAGCGCCCTTTTCATGCTTATTATACCTTCCGCTCCGCTCTATGTCAAGCCGGGGCGGTGTTTTTATCCTCAGCAGAATTTGAGGCCGTGATCGTCCATTGAGGAGATCTTCGCAAGCGACTCGACGCGCAGCCCCTGCGAGCGCAGCATATCGCCGCCGCCCTGAAAGACCTTTTCCACCGCGATGCCCGCGCCGACCACGACGCCGCCGGCCTGCTCGACGAGCGCCTTGAGCCCGACGAGTGCAGCGCCGGTCGCGAGGAAATCGTCAACGATCAGCACCCTGTCCTTATCCGACAGATACTCCTTGGAAACGACGACAGTGTTGGTGTTACCGTGCGTGAAGGACGCGACCTCGACAGAGTAGACATCGTTCGATATATTCTTCGTCTTGCTCTTCTTGGCAAAGACCAGCGGGCAGGAGAACACATAGCCCGTCATCGCGGCCATGGCTATGCCGGAGGCCTCGATGGTCAGGATCTTGTTTATGCCCGCGCCGTCATACAGGCGCTTAAACTCAAGCGCCATCTCATACAGCAGCTGCGGGTCTATTTGATGGTTGAGGAAGCCGTCCACCTTGAGTATCCCGCCGGGCAACACCTTTCCGTCAGTCAGTATTCTCTGTTCAAGAAGCTCCATGTCATGTCCCTCCGCTCAAAATTTCGTGCCGGAATAAGTAACTGCGTGTATAAACATGTCGTGTATTCTATCCCAAATTTTCATGCTTTGCAAGTGGCTTTATTCAGATTGACACAGAGCCCGTTTCGGAAGTATAATATATTGATATTTTATCCCTATAGAAGAGCAGACCATGGAGGAACAAATGGGCAGCAGGGAAAGAAAGATAATCCTCATCATCGCGCTTGTCGTTGCGGCGGCGGTCATCGCAGCCGTGTACATATATGCATCACCCGCATCCCCCGCGGAGGAAACCGCGGCGGTCAGTCCCTTCGCATCCGCTGCCGCGCCGCGCACGGACGCGGACGGCAGCATCGTCATCAGCGAGCTTATGGAGAAAAACCGTGCCGTAGTACGTGACGAGGACGGAGACTTCTCCGACTGGATAGAGCTGCATAACGTGTCAAACAAGGCTGTCAGTCTCGGCGGCTGGCGCATATCAGACAAGTCCGGTGATCCGGGCTGGGCTTTCCCGGATGTCACGATAGAGCCGGGGGAATATCTCCTCGTCTTTGCCTCCGGTAAGGACAAGGCAGACGGTGAACTCCACACGAATTTCTCCCTCTCCGGGGATGAAACGGTTTATCTGCTCTCCCCCTCCGGCGGCGTTTCCGCCCAAGCCGCGTGCGGCGGGACGGAGGCCGACGTCTCCATGGCTCTCGGCACTGACGGCGAATGGGCGCAGTCCCTATACCCGACGCCCGGCTTTGAAAACAGCTCTGCTGGCTATGAAGCCTTTCAGGAAACCCTTGCTCCCGCGGACGCACTTGTTATAAGCGAGGTCATGGTCGCAAACACCAAGACCTATTCTGACCGCACGTTCGGCTACTGCGACTGGGTCGAGCTCAAAAACATTTCCGGTTCGCCCCTCTCGCTCTCGGGCTATTACCTGTCCGACAGCTTAAAGGATCTCGGCAAGTACGCCATGCCTGACTCCACCCTCGCTCCGGGCGAGACGTTCATTATCCTCTGCGGTGCGGAGAGCAGTGACACGGGCGTGCAAAACCTCGCTTCCTTCTCGCTCGATTCCTCATGCGAGCAGCTCTACCTGAGCCGCGGCGAGGAGATCGTCGACTTCGCGGCTCTGCGCGACATTCCTTATGAGTGCAGCTTCGGCCGCATGGACGGTGAAAACGGCTGGTTCTATTTCGCGAATCCCAGCCCCAGCAAGGCAAACACAAACGGCGCACGCCGCGTGTCGGCAAAGCCGGTGAATCTTACGCCCGACGGCGTCTTTGACGGGGTCGACGGAGTGACCGTTGAGCTGTCCGGCTCCGGCGCCATCCGCTACACGCTCGACGGCTCGGCACCGACAGAGAGCAGTCCCGAATACACTGGCGCTTTGACCGTCAGCTCCACCGGCGTTGTCAAGGCCGTCTGCTTCGAGAAGGGCGCGCTGCCCAGCCGCACGCTCGTGCTGAGCTATATCGTCAACGAGGGGCACAGCCTGCCCGTCGTCAGCCTTGTCTCTGAGGACGTTACCGAGTTTTCACAGATGTATAACGGCCGGGCAAAAGGCGTTGAGCTTCCCGCAAGCGTCTCCCTTTACCGCGACAGCGGCAGCTTCACCGCGCCCTGCGGCGTCTCCCTCAACGGTGAGACGAGCTTGGTCCTGTCAAAGAAAAACATGTCGCTGCGCTTCCGCGGCTCCTACGGTCAGGAGACGCTTCAGTATGACATCTTCGGCGGGGGCGTTACGGAATTTACAAATCTGCTGCTGCGCGCCGGTCAGGATCAGGAACAGGCCATCATCCGCAACGAGCTGAGCCAGAGCCTGTGCGAGAAGGCGGACATGGACGTTATAAACCAGCGCAGTATCTTCTGCGTGCTGTATGTAAACGGCGAATACAGCGGCATATACACGCTCAAGGAGAAGGCAAACAAGTACCTCTACGCCTCTATCGCCGGGGTCGATCCCGACAGCGTCGAGGTCGTTGAGGCCCCCGCCGAGTACGGCACGGAGTTCTACGACCAGATCATCCGCTTTTCCTACATGAACGACCTGAGCCTCGACGAAAACTACAAGCACCTCGCGTCGCTCGTAGACATGGACAGCCTCACCGACTGGCTGATAATGGAAGGCTTCTGCGCGAATACCGACGTCACGAGCGGGAACCTCCGCTACTGCCGCTCGGCTGATGCAGACGGCAAGTGGCACTTCATGTTCTACGACCTTGATGCGACCTTTGCCACGCCAGGCGCGATGTACACAAACCTCCTGAGCGAGTACGGACTGGAGCATATTCAAGTGTCCTCCCTCGCGTATCCGCTCATGGAGAACGCCGAATTTAAGGATCGCTTCCTCACCCGCGCGGCGGAGCTTCTGAGCGATAAGCTCTCAAATAAGGCTGTGATAAACGAGATAAACGCAATGGCCGAGGAGATCTCCGGCGAGGTCGACCGTGACCTTGCGCGCTACGGCAAGACTCGCAGCCGTTGGGAATGGAACATTGAGCAGCTCCTTTACCTCGTTGACGACCGCGACTGGTGCCAGCAGAACATCGATGCGCTCTGCTTCGCCTTCGATCTGAGCGACAGCGAACGCAGCCATTACTTTGGGAGCATCGACGGCGCATGAAGAACACAAGGCTGACCTTCAAAAGAAACGAAAAGAAATACCTGCTCTCTCCCGAGCGCTATGAGGCGCTGTGGGTGGAGCTTTCCCCGCGGCTCGTCCCGGACGAATATTTCCGCAGCACCGTGTGCAGCGTATATTACGACAGCGGCGATTATGAGCTTATCCGCCGCTCGATAGAGGCTCCGATATACAAGGAAAAGCTCAGGGTGCGCAGCTACGGCGTACCCGCGCCTGACGGCGCGGTGTTCGTCGAGCTCAAGAAAAAGTTCAAGGGTACGGTCTACAAGCGCCGCGTGCAGACGACCGCGGAGCGCGCCGAGGCGTGGCTCTCCGGGCGCTCCCACGCGCCGGAAGACGGCCAGGTCTGCCGGGAGATCGATTGGTTCCTGAGCATGCACGAGCCGATGCCGAAGATATTCATCGCCTGTGACCGCGAGGCCTACGTCGCCGACGACGCACAGGAGCTGCGCTTCACCTTCGACCGTGATATCCGCTGGCGCGAGGAGGAGCTGAGCCTCTGCGCCGGCACGCACGGCACGCCGTTGCTCGGTGACGGGCAGGTGCTCATGGAGATAAAGATACCGGACGCCGCCCCGCTATGGCTTGCTGACATGCTCAGCCGCCTTGAGGTGTTCCCGACCGGCTTTTCAAAATACGGCAATTGCTATAAGTCCGGGCTTGTACAAAAATATTTCGATGGAGTGATCACAATTGCTTAACAGCGTCATTACCGAAAGCATCACCCTGCAAAGCTTTCTTATCTGCATCTTTTCCTCGCTCACGCTCGGAGTGCTCACGGCGCTCGTTTTCACCGCGCACGGGCATCACACCGGCTCGCTCACGCTGTCGCTGGCAATGCTGCCGCCCGTTGTCGCGCTCATAATCATGCTCGTGAACGGCAACATCGGCGCGGGGCTTGCCGTCGCCGGCACCTTCGCGCTGGTGCGCTTCCGCAGTGTGCCCGGCAGCGCGAAAGAGATCACGGGGCTGTTCTTCTCCGTCGCGCTCGGCCTTGCCTGCGGGATGGGCTATGTCGCTATCGCGGGGCTGTTCTTCGTGATAATCTCGCTGTTTCTGCTGCTGCTTGAGCGCTTCCGTTTCGGGCAGAACAGTCCCGCCGAGCGTCAGCTCAAGATAACCATCCCCGAAAATCTCGACTACGACGGACTGTTTGACGACCTGCTCGATGAGTACACGCTGGAGCATGAGCTTATCCGCGTGCGCACCACCAACATGGGCACACTCTATGAGCTGACCTATAACATCCGTTTGCGCGGCAAGGATATAAGCAAGGACTTTATCGACGCGCTGCGCTGCCGCAACGGGAATCTCACCGTCAGCTGCGGCCGCGAAGCCGACAGGGACATGATGTGACACTTTCGCTCCCGCGGAAATGTCACAATGAAATCCGACCAACGGTCGGATGAAATACGCCTGCGGCGTATGAAATCCAAGCTCCGCTTGGATGAAATCGTCTGCTTTGCAGACGGATGCGGTGTCCCTTCGGGACATATTATAAGTTTTGGCCGCGCTGCATTATTATTGCGGCGCGGCACTTTCAGAACTGCTTTTGGAATAATATGGTAATTCGACAAATTTCGACGCATTTTCTAAAAAACATCATACCAACTTGTCGAAATCACTTGAAATAAATACCAATGTGCAATATTATGTCAACAAATATTCTTGGTTGTTCGACAAAATTCTGTTGTCGCAAAAGTGTTAACTATGGTAAATT
>CAKTKV010000047.1 GCA_934572355.1 uncultured Oscillospiraceae bacterium | reverse complement strand
TGACGGTGCCGTGCTGTATGCCGGTGGGGCGGGAGTTGGGGAAGATATCGAGCACCTGCGCGGGGAGGGCGCTGGTGCACACATCCCAGTCCTGCGGATGGACGCCCAGCAGGATATCCCTCACGCAGCCGCCCACAAGGTATGCCAGGTGGCCGCGCGACTGAAGAGTCACAAGCACCTGACGGACGTATTTCGGCGGGGTGATAGTTGCCATGCTGAATGCTCCTATGCTGATAATATTAAGTATTAAAAACACTGAAAGCCGGGAAAGGCCATATCAGTATGTCGAAAAAGTGGCTTTGCCGCTTTTTCGGCATTTTCATATAATAGTATGAAAAGCTTGCAATAAGGGCGGGGGGATAGTATAATACTAAAGTTACCGGCGGGGCGCGCCGCGCCCATGGCCGTACCCATTTGATTTTAGCATTTTATATCTGCAATGGCAATATATTAATTTTTCTCGACTGGAGCGTTTGCATGTTGGAATTTGATAATTATATGTCTCCCGGCAGAAGGGGGCATCTGGTCGGTATAGGCGGCGTGTCCATGTCGTCGCTGGCGGAGGTGCTCGTGGGCATGGGGCTGAACATCACCGGCTCAGATATGAACGAGGCCAACCCCAATGTTATCTCGCTGCGCGAGAAGGGGATAAAGGTGTTCATAGGCCACCATGCGGAGAATATCGGCGAGGACGTGGAATTCGTCGTGCGCACGGCCGCCGTCCACGATGAAAACCCGGAGATAGTCCGCGCGCATGAGCTGGGCATCCCGGTGTTTGAGCGCACACAGGCCTGGGGCGCGATCTCCAAGGACTACAGCAACGCCCTGTGCATTTCCGGCACGCACGGCAAGACGACGACGACCTCCATGTGCACGCATATCCTCATGGCGGCAGAGAAGGACCCGACCGTGATGATAGGCGGCACGC
Source organism: uncultured Oscillospiraceae bacterium (assembly GCA_934572355.1). Taxonomy (GTDB): domain Bacteria; phylum Bacillota; class Clostridia; order Oscillospirales; family Oscillospiraceae; genus Limivicinus. The sequence continues at coordinate 9,285 of CAKTKV010000047.1, read as the reverse complement.
TGCCGCTGCTCAAGGCGGGGCACCGCATCGGCCACGGGAACACCATCATCATGGAGGCCTGCGAGTATTATAACTCCTTCCTCTCCCTGCACCCGACAGTCGCTGTTATGCTGAACATTGAGGCCGACCATCTTGACTTCTTCAAAGACTTAGACGATGTGAAGCACTCCTTCCATGAGTTTGCCGCGAGAGTGCCGGAGTACGGCTACGTCGTTGCAAACCACGACGACGCCAACACCATGGACGTCATAAAGGACATCGAGGCCAAGGTCATCACCTTCGGCCTGCACTCCGACGCTGACGTCTACGCCGAGAACATCCAGTTTATCGGTGCAAACTCCAAGTTCAACATCATGTACAAGGGACAGCTGTTCACGGATGTGACGCTGCACGTCCCCGGCATGCACAATGTGAAGAACGCGCTTGCCGCGACTGCCGCCGCGATCTGCCTCGGCGTGCGCCCCAACGCGGTGAAGTACGGTCTTGCCGGCTTCAACGGTGCAGGCCGCCGCTTCGAGTTCAAGGGCAAGTATAACGGCGCGGATATCTATGACGACTATGCCCATCATCCGGGCGAACTCAAGGCGCTGCTTGACACGGTCGAGAACCTCAACTACAAGCGCACGGTCGTTGTGTTCCAGCCGCACACCTATTCCCGCACCGCCGCGCTGTTTGACGATTTTGTAAAGCAGCTGCGCCGCCCCGACGTGCTGCTGCTCGCGGAGATATTCGCCGCGCGCGAGAAGAACACCATCGGTATCTCCTCCGCCGCGCTCGCAGAGCAGATCGACGGCGCTGTGTTCTGCCCGACCTTTGACGAGCTTGAGGATACCCTGCGCGCGATAGCCGCGCCGGGTGATATCGTGCTCACCGTCGGCGCAGGGAACGTGTACAAGATCGGCGAGGATATTCTGAGCGGAAAGCGCTGAACAACCGAATAAACTTGAATCCGGACGGGAGAACCCGTCCGGATATTTATCGGCTCTGTGTCAATAGTTGGGGTAGAGCTAAACGAAAAAAAGCAGAGAGGCGTGGGCGGCGTGGTGTCCACGCCTTTGCTGCATAATGAAATGGTCGCTTGAGATTTTAGAATTTTTGTAGGAAAATGGATAAAAAGAGAAAATTAGGCAGTATTGCTCCTTGGGTTGGCAGCATACTGCTCCTATGCTGAAAGCATCTTAAATAGAAAGAAAGTAAGTAAGCGGGCGCGCGGGTGCGGTATCTTTCATAGAGCATCCTTTCTGATGGTGTCTAAGCAGCTTCATTTTAAAGGATTTTTCTGTTATGCTCTACTCTTATTTTTCAACATGCTAAAAGTTGGAGTCCCCGGGTTTATTGAACCGCCCCAGAATGAGCAGACAGTACAAAAGAGCGCCCTATGTAGGGATATAAAGCATTAGGCAACATACTGACGTCTCAATTCCAGAGGCGTCAGTTTTGTTTTTGTCTGAATGCGTTGGTTGTTGTAAAAGTAGATATAATCGTCGATTAGTATTTTGGCTTCGGCCAATATTGCGATCTTCGAGCGGTAAATGCACTCCGTTTTGATGATAGAAAAGAAATTTTCCGCTAAAGCGTTGTCATATGGGTTTCCCCGTCTTGACATAGACGGTGTAATGCCGTATCGTTGAGTCAGCTTGAAGTATGCTTGTGACGTATATTGAAAGCCTTGGTCACTGTGGAGTTGCAGCTCTGCAGTGACCGCTTCTTTTCTCATGGCAGCCTTGATCGTATTCAGCACCAGATTGATGTTCTGCTCTGAGCCGGTCTTATATGCAACGATACTGTTGTCATAGAGGTCGCGGATGATGGAAAGATACAGAAATCCTTGCCCGGTTCGGATGTAAGAAATATCCGTCACCCATTTCTGGTTTGGGCTGTCAGCAACAAAATTTCTGTTCAGCAGATTGGGGTAACGATGCAATGCTTGTCCATATTTCACATACCGTTTTCTGCGTATAACAGACAGCAAATTGTACTTGTTCATCACTCTCAACACTGTTTTTGGGTTGCAATGAGTACCGTTATGTTCTAACCAGATATGAACCCTGCGGTAGCCGTAGGTGCTTCTGCATTCTGCCTGACATTCCCGGATTCTCTCTGCCAAGGGAAGATCTTTTGCCGGGATGTCCATGCGTCGGACATAGTCATAGTATCCGCTGCGCGATACGCCAAAGAAGCGGCACATCTCGCTGATGCTGTATTTCTCCTTGTGTCGGTAGATCACTTTGTACTTGACGCTTGCTTTCACTCCTTTCCGGTGAGCGAGAGAAAATCCCGCATAAGGTCATTCTCCATCTTTAAGCGTTTGTTTTCACTTTTGGCCAGTCTTACTTGTCTCTTGTAATACTCGAGCCTGTTTTCATCCGTAAGTTCGTAATCTTTTCGTGGCCGCCCCGTTGACAATGTCGGGATTCCTCTTGCCTGCTTTTCTTTCTTTCGATTATACCGTGTCACCCAGCTCTTTATCTGGCTCTTTGTTAAGCCCAATTCATCCGCTATTTCCTGTCGACTCTTTCCGGCCTCTCGCATTGCTATTATGATTTCTTCGTTATCTTTTAACTTTTGTTTTGACATAGTTACACCCCCTATGTAGTTTGTTTTCCTACATAGGGGGCATTTTGTCTATTGTCCGTTTTTACTGGTTCGGTTCATTACCCGGGGACTCCAACTTTTAGTTTATAACCTCTTATTTCAACAATCCATAGGTCTGCTTCAGCAGCAGGATGCGGTAAACGCTCTCATCAATGCGCTCTTCGCTGAGAGTTCCGTTATTGACCGCGTCTATTACTCCTTCGAAGGCTTCCTGAAGATCGTCAGGGCAAAGGAGAATATCGCAGCCCGCTTCAATGGCTTTTACGGCGGCTTCGGCGGAAGTGTATTCCTCCGTGATCGCGCCCATTGCCAAGGCATCGGTGATCACGACACCGTCAAAGCCAAGCTGCTGCCTTAAAATGCCGCTGACAATCTCGGACGACATGGTCGCTGGTGTCATATCGCCGGTTATTTCAGGCACCGCTATATGCCCGACCATGACGCAGTCCTCAGCACTTAGCGATCCATAAGGAAGCCACTCGCAGCTTTCCATTTCCGCTTTCGATTTATAGTTCACGGCGATCCCGATATGGCTGTCCTCCGCGGTATCCCCATGCCCGGGGAAATGCTTGAAGGTGGGAATGATCTGCTGCTGCTTCAGCCCCTCCGCCATGGCATTTGCCATTTGCGCGGCAGTATTGGCATCGGATGAAAACGCGCGGTCACCGATCACGGTATTATCAGGATTTGAATACACATCGGCGACCGGCGCAAAATCCATGTTGAAGCCGTATTCGTGCAGATACGCGCCGATAGTTTCGCCCATATCCTCGGCGGCGGATGCATCTCCGCTTGCCCCGACATCGGCTGCGCTGCTGTACTTTGCAACGTCAAACGCGGAGCTGTTGGCGATCCGGGCGACGCGGCCGCCTTCTTCATCTACTGCCATAAAAAGGGGAATGCCGCTGGCGTTTTGAAGCGCATCGATAAAGCCGGTCATCTGCTGGGACGTTGAGATATTTTTCCCGAACAGCGCGATACCACCTACGGGATATTTAGAGAGAACATCAGTCATGGCGCTCGACAGCTCGGTAACGCCCTCGGCGTAGGGATCCTTTATCTGCTCCGGCGTCTGGGTCAAGTCCAATGCGTCGGGGCGGACGATAAACAGCTGGCCGACTTTCTCTTCGAGCGTCATCTGCTGCAAAGCAAGCTCAAGCTCATCGGGTGCCGACGCAGACTCGGCCGCGGGGCTTGGGCTTGATGCTGCTTCCGGCAATGTCTGTGAACAGCCAGTAAACATAGATAAAACGATTATTAAGACAATGCTGAGTTTGACCCACCTATTCATGTTTGCACTCTCCTTATATGACAGGATACTGCTCAAAATTTTGCTGCCCGGTCACGGCCTTGAAGTGGGCAGCGGGGACGGGGAGGGGGATGCGGCAGAGCTTGTGCCTGTGCCGGGGACTTCCATGGCAAGATACTGCTCGACTATCTCAAGCACGGATTCATCCTTGAGGATCATGGATATTTCTATGCGGCGGTTTGCGGCCTGACCCTCGGCGGTATCGTTGCTTGCGACGGGGCGAGTCGCGCCGTAGCCCGCGGCGCAGAAGTATTCAGCGTAGCCGTCAAGCTTCGCGCCCTTACCGGTCAGGAGATATTGAAGGACGGAATTCGCCCTGTCGGTAGAGAGCTGCCGGTTAGTCTCGGCAGTGCCGGTGATATCCGTATGTCCGGAGATAACGATGCTGTCGACATACTTTGCGTTCTCCTCATCGCTCAGGAACCTTGCGAACACATCGATAAGCTCGTTGAGCACGGCCTCGCTCTCAGGCTTTATCTGAGCGGAGCCGAGGTCAAAGAACACGCCCTCGTTGAGGATGATGTTGCCGTTGTCGCCGACGCTGACCTTGCTCTCGTCGCCCAGGACGTCGACGATGCTGTCGCGTATCTGTTCGAGTATCGACATGCGCAGCACGGCGATGCTCTGCATCTGGGTGCGCATTTCAAGAAGCTCGCTGTTTGCGGCTTGGAGATATTTCTCCTGATCGCCGATGAGCTTCTTCTGGTTGTTTATGGTCTCGGTCTGCTTATCGATCTGGAGAGTGTAGCCGTTTATTTCGCTCTGCTTGAGCTTGAGCTCGTCACTCAAGTCGTCAAGCTGCGCCTGTGCCGCGCTGACTTGGGTGCGCGTATCGGCAAGCACCTCCTGAGTATTTTGAAGGTCGTTGCCGGTGATGAGGTTCTGGATATACGAGATGAGCATGAGGAAGAAGAGGATAAGCGCGACTGTGCTCATCATGTCGGCGTAGGTCGGCCAGAAGCCCTGCTCGCCGCCGGAGTCCGCCGAACGCTTTCCGGCGCGTATGCTCCCGCGTCTCATTGTTTCCCGCCCTTCTCAAGGATGCGCGAGACCTCGCGCAGACCGGAGACAAGGTCGCGCACTGTGACGTCGAGACGCTCGACCGTGCCGCGAAGGTTATAGTTAAATTCGGAGAAGTCGCGCACGCCGCCGTTGAAGCTGTCGACGGTCTTGTTGAAGGCTACAATAGGCGCACGGCTGGAGTCGATGGCGGTCTTGAGATCGCCGGTCGCGTTCTGGAGCGCGCTCTCCATGGTCTTAGAGGCGCTGTCCATCGCATGCACCATCTGCTGCACCATTTCGCTCTCGTCCTTGGCGCGCTCGGTCGGCAGCGTCGGGGCGACGGTATGGTCGAGCCACAGCTCGAGCCGCGCTTCAAGCGTCTCGCGTTCGGCCTGCGGGCTGAATATGGAGCGCAGAAGCGTAAGTACGACGGAGCAGGCGACGCCGACGAGCGAGGTATAGAACGCGACGCCCATGCCCGAGAGTGCCGACATCAGCCCGCCTCCGACGCTGTCAAGCACACTCAGCCACTCGGAGGTGTTCGAGTAGCTGATGAGCTCGGTAAGCGAGGAGACAGAATGGCTCAGGCCGAGGAAGGTACCGAACAGGCCGAGCGTGACGAACAGCGACACGGCGTTTGCAAGAAAGCGCTCGCACAGCAGGAGCCCCGAGAGCTTGGTGCTGACGGCGTTCGAGATGATCGCGGGGGTGTTGACATTCTGCCCGTATTTCTTATAGGCGTCGGCAAAATCGTTCACAGTGAAGCGCAGGAAGCCGTTATTCCGGTCAAGGCCGCCCTTCACCATCCCGGCAAGCCCCTTGTATCTGCCCCATGTGTAAAACAGCAGCAGCACCGCGAGCACAAAAAGGATGGCTATCGCGGCGATAACGATGATGCCCGACGCGGGCATGCTGGCCAATACGTTCATAGTAGTTTCTCCTTGTATATTTATTGGGGGGATTTATTAACTAAGCTTATCCAATTCGTCTATCAGTTCTCCGAAGAGCGCGAGGGCGGAGTCTATGCTCTCGGGGCGGCTCATATCGACGCCCGCGATCTTGAGAAGCGATATCGGGTCGGTGCTCGATCCGCCCGAGAGGAAGCGCTTATAGTCCGCAACAGCCGGTGCGCCCTCGGTCAGGATACGCTCGGCAATGGCGACGGCGGCGGAGAAGCCGGTCGCGTACTGGAAGACATAGTAGTCATAGAAGAAATGCGGGATGCGCGCCCACTCAAGGGCGATGCCCTCATCGCAGACCATGTCGGGGCCGTAGTAGAGTTCGTTCAGCGCCTTGTACTTTTCGCAGAGCACGTCGGCGGTCAGCGCCTGCCCCGCTTCGGACATGCGTCCCATCTCAAGCTCGAACTCGGCGAACATCGTCTGGCGGTAGACCGTGCCCTTGAACTGGTCAAGGAAGTGGTTGATGAGGTAAGCGCGCTCCTTTTTATCCTGCGTGCGGCTGAGAAGATAGCGCATGAGCAGCACCTCGTTGCAGGTGGAGGCGACCTCGGCGACGAAGATGACATAGTCGCTGGTGTTCACTGGCTGGTTATGGCAGCTATAGTAGCTGTGCAGCGCGTGACCCATCTCGTGGGCGATAGTGAACATGGATTCGAGATTGTCCTTCTGATTAAGAAGCACATATGGGTGCGGACGGGAGCTTCCGGAGGAGTACGCCCCGCTGCGCTTGCCGCGGTTCTCGTACACGTCTATCCAGCGGCTGCTGAAGCCCGTCTCAAGGAGCTTGGTATAGTCCTCGCCGAGGACGCTCAGCGCTTCGAGGACGGTCTTCTTCGCCTCGTCATAGCTGATGGAGACGGCGGCGTCCGGCACGACCGGGGTGTACACATCATACATGTGCAGTTCATCCACGCCGAGGAGCTTCTTGCGCAGCGCGACATAGCGGTACATCTTGTCCATGTTATTGTGGACAGTGTCGATGAGGTTGAGGTATACGCTCTCCGGAACCTCGGTCGCGTCGAGCGCAGCGGCAAGGGTCGAGGGATATTTCCGCGCATCGGCAAAGAAGCGAAGCTGCTTAAACTGCGCGTCAAGCGTCGCGGCGACGGTGTTCTTAAACTCGTCATAGCGCTTATAGCAGTTTTCAAAGGCGCTCTTGCGGAGCACTCTGTCCGCGCTCTCCATGAGAGGAACGAGCGTCCCGGCAGAGAGCGGGTGAGACTTACCCTCAGCGTCGACCGCGTCATCAAAGCGCAGGTCGGCATTTCTCAGTGCGCCGCAGATAGAGTCCGGCGCGTCGGCCATCTCCCCGGCAGCGGCGAGCAGGCGCTCCTCGGCGGGGGAGAGGATATGCTCCGCGCGGCGGCGCAGGCGGTACAGGTTGCGGCGGTATGTCTCAAGCTCCGGGCACTCGCGGTAGAAGGCATCGAGCGTCTCTTCGGGGATGGCGATAAGCTCCGGGGTCGCAAAGGACGCGGCACCCGAGATCGCGACGCAGCAGCCGACGCCCTTGCTGCGCATGTCCTGATAGCGGGAGTCCGCCGTGTCCTGATCTGCCTTGCACCCAGCGTAGCCCATCAGCTTTTCAAGGCGCACGGAGACCTCGTCGTCCAGCTGCATATACTCCAGCAGCCTCGCGGCGCTCTCGCCGAGCGTACCCTCGTACTCCGCAAGCTGCTCCGGTACCTGCATCAGGACTTCGTATTCGCGCAGCCAGTCCTCATCGCTTTTGAATATATCTGTCAGATCCCATGTGAACTCCACGGGGATCTCGTTTCTTTCGGGGATCCTTTCAGCGGCCATAGGCACCTCCAAGAATAAAATTTATACAAGACAATTATAACACAGCCGCCCCGGCTCTGCAAACAGCGCGCTTATAAAGAATATACTAATATACTGTAAACAATCGAGTTTGAAAGGAGCAGCTATGCAGATATATATTGTGCGTCCGGGGGACAGTCTCTATTCCGTCGCCCGGCGCTTCGGTACGAACGAGGGGCGGCTTGCGGAAATAAATCAGCTGAGCGATCCGTCACGTTTGGCCGTCGGGATGAGCCTTGTGATCCCCGTCGGGGATGAGGCCACGCGCGGCAGCATTGAGGTCAACGCATACGATTATCCGAACGTCTCTTCGGAGGTACTCGAAGAGACGAACCCGTATCTTACATATCTTTGCCCGTTCTGCTACAGCGCGCGGGCGGACGGCTCTCTCTCCGGTATCGACGACGGGCGGCTCATCTCCATCGCGCGCTCCGGGCAGACAGCGCCGCTCATGGTCGTGACGAATCTCAGCGAATCCAGCGGCTTTTCAAGCGACATCGCGCACAGCCTGCTGACGGATGAATCGGCGCAGAGCGCGCTTTTGGAGAACATAACGGCGGTGCTGCGGGAGAAGGATTATTACGGGCTGAATATAAATTTTGAATACATCTACCCCTTTGACCGGGACAGCTACAGTCAGTTCGTCGCGCGGGCAGCGGAGCGGATGCACAAGCTCGGCTACCCAGTCTCGACGGCGCTCGCCCCAAAAGAGAGCACGGAGCAAGGCGGGCTTCTCTACACCGCGCACGATTACGCGGCGCACGGCAGGTACGCCGACCGGGTCGTGCTCATGACATACGAGTGGGGCTACACCTACGGTTCACCGCAGGCGATATCTCCAGTGAACCGCATACGGCGCGTGCTGGACTACGCCGTCACCGTCATGCCCGCGGGGAAGATACTCATGGGCTTTTCAAACTACGCCTACGACTGGCTTCTTCCGTGGCGGCAGGGGCAGGCGGCGCGCATACTCTCGAACGCCTCGGCAGTGGAGCTTGCCATATCTCGAGGAGCGGAGATAAAATACGACTATACCGCACAAGCGCCGTGGTTTAATTATACCGACGCCGCGGGGCGTGCGCACGTCGTATGGTTCGAGGACGTGCGCAGCGTCATCGCGCGGCTCCAGCTCGTGGGTGAATACTCCCTTGCGGGGATAAGTATATGGACGGCGGATAAGGTCTACCGCCCGGGGCTATATGCACTGCAAAGCATGTACAGCGTGGAAAAGCTGCTGTAGCGCAAGGGGGGGCAGAGAGTGAGAAAAGCAGGGGGTGAAAAACGAGGAAAACCCTTGACAAATAAAGAAAAACAGCTATAATAATATAGCCTGTCCATGGAGACGGGCGATCCTTGCTCCCGTTCAAACGGGGGCCAACAGACCAGAAGGAGGTGCAACCATGGCAAAAGCAAGCGAAAAGTACGAAGTGATGTACATCATCAACCCCAACCTCAGCGAGGAGGAGACTGCCGCTGTTGTTGAGAAGTTCAAGGCACTTGTGGAAGCAAATGGTACTCTTGAAGAGATGGAGGAGATGGGTAAGCGCAAGCTCGCTTACGAGATCAACTACATTTCCGAGGGCTACTATGTGCTGA
>CAKTKV010000046.1 GCA_934572355.1 uncultured Oscillospiraceae bacterium | reverse complement strand
AATTAAAGCCTGATACAGTAAAAAAAGGAACTGCCCCGTGCAGTTCCTTTTTTGTATTCAAACGGGTGCAAGTCGGACCTCTATGTTTTTGATATGATTTTTGCAGTATCTAACTGCCGGTCACTGCGAAAAGCCACATCCAAAACGTGGAATTGCCTCGTCCACTGCCCACGCAGCGCCCAGTGGCGATACATTGTAAATGTCTCAAAAGTGCAGCCCTCAGCTCGTTTTCCCGAACTGAGGGCTGTTCTTGTATTCATTTACGCTGCCTGAACCGCCGCGGCGACCTCAGCAAAATAATTGAGCCACATGTCGATATGGTACTGGTCGTCGAGCACGGAGTAGATACGCGTGTATTCCGCGCCGGTGAGCATACCGACACCGACGCCGACTATGCCGATCACGATGACTATCAGCACTATCGCCATAACGATCTTCCATCCTTTTTTCACTGAACAGCCACCTCCTTATAGCACCAGCTTCCGCCAAGAGCGCACAGTCCGCGGATAAGGCCGACTATGCCTCCGCCGATAAACCAGACGAACAGCCACAGGAACAACAGCGCCAGTGCCAGCAGTATCAGCGACCCCCCAGCGACGACAAGGATATCCGCCAGCACCGCAAAGCCGGTAAACGTCGCAGCAAAGCCGTATATTCCGAAGAATCCAACCGTCACCGCAAGTGACAGGGACATAAGCGCCAGCAGGAGCAGCAGCAGAATGCCGATCAGCCCTATGGGTATCGCAACTATAATATAGAGGATCAGCAGCGGAACTATCGGCTTGCGGACAGTTCCGGAACTCTCCGCTATATCTTCAGTCTCTGCAACGGTCTCCGCGGCCTCCGCGATCTCCTTAGTCTTCACGGCTTTTGCGGGCTCGATCTTGGGGCGATCCGACTCCTTCCGTGCAGGCTCGAGCAGATCCGTTTCAGTGGGCAGATCAAAGGCAGCCCCTGTGTCGGAGTCCGTAGGCATTTCAAAGACTGATTCCCCGGTCTTTTCCTTGAATGTCTCCCTCGCGGCTTCCGATTCAGTCTTTATTCCCTCAGCTGCTTTTTCGTCGGCTGGCTTGGCCTTCTGGATAAGCTCGTCATTGCTGATGGTGAAGTCGGCAAGGAAAGCGTCGACTGCGTCGGCAAGCTGTGTGACGGAGCTCTTCATTTTGTCCTGCTCCGTCTCCTCGGCAGGTTCGTCCTTGAACATCGGCGGGACTTCTTTCTGCTCGGGCGCTTCTTCTGCCGGTGTCTCCACCGTTTCTTCGTCTGCGGCAGGCGCGGTATACTCCGCTGCCGCCGGTGCGGGGCCTGTTACACTCATTGTATCGGCGCTGCCATCGTCAAAGAGCGATATCTGATCTTCAGATACCTGCGATGTTGTGATTTTAAGTGCCGATGCTTCCTCCTGAAGCTTGTTTATCGCCAGCACGAAATCCGGTATCTCATCCGAGACCTGCTCATATTCGTCTCTGCTCTGCGAGTGGACCTGGAGCTTTCTCTCCTTGGCGTTGTATGCGCGCGCGAGCACGACGGCCTGACGTGTGGGGGAGACGAGGTACTGGATCAGTGCCTGCTCGTCCTCAGCCTCGTCAAACATTCTGTTATACATTGCAAGAGCGGTCTGCCTGTCCTCTTCATACATAAAGGTCAGCAGTCTTCCAAGCTCCGCAAGAAACTTCTGTCTGTTAATACGCTTCACCTCCGTTAATTTTGGAGCACAATCATAAGTATTATAACTGCATCAGCCCTCAAGGTCAAGCAAAAACTCCTGTAATTCCGTTGCTCTCCGGTATTTCTATTGACAAGCGGCGGCCGCGGCTATAAAATATAAAATTGCGATCATTCATTATATAATGAAATTCGTAAATACGGCGGGGCAAGGGCTCTGGCGAAATGTGAGGTTTATTTATGGCAAAGGACAAAAGAGTAGAACAGATAACCGATATGGAGGTCGACTTTGCGCAGTGGTTCACCGACGTGTGCACCAAGGCAGAGCTCGTTGATTACTCCGGCGTAAAGGGCTGCTTCATTCTGCGCCCCTACGGTTATGCGATCTGGGAAAACATCCAGAAGGTTCTTGACGGTATGTTTAAGCGTGACGGGCACGAGAATGTCTCTATGCCTATGCTGATACCCGAAAGCCTTCTTCAGAAGGAAAAGGATCACGTCGAGGGCTTTGCCCCTGAGTGCGCGTGGGTCACGGTCGGCGGCAGCGAAGAGCTTCCGGAGCGTCTGTGCATCCGCCCGACGTCGGAGACGCTGTTCTGCGATCATTGGAGCCACGTTGTGCATTCATGGCGCGATCTGCCCATGCTTTATAATCAGTGGTGCTCCGTGCTCCGCTGGGAGAAGACGACCCGTCCGTTCCTGCGCGGCCGCGAGTTCCTCTGGCAGGAGGGTCACACTCTCCACGCCACCGAGGAAGAAGCCCGTGAGGAGACTCTGCACCAGCTCGAGGTATACGCCGACCTCTGTGAGAACTATCTGGCCATGCCCGTTATCCGCGGCAACAAGACCGATAAGGAAAAGTTCGCCGGTGCAGTCAACACCTACACCATCGAGTGCATGATGCATGACAAGAAGGCTCTCCAATCCGGTACGAGTCACTTCTTCGGCGACGGTTTTGCCAAGCAGTTCGGCATTACCTTTACCGATAAGGACAACATGCAGAAGTACCCGATGCAGACCTCTTGGGGCCTCTCCACCCGTATCATTGGCGGCATCATCATGACCCACGGCGACAACAGCGGTCTTGTCCTGCCCCCGCGCATTGCGCCCGTTCAGGTCATCGTCGTCCCCGTTGCGCAGCACAAGGAGGGCGTCGTTGAGAATGCGACTGAGCTTTATGACGCCATCAAAGCCGCCGGCTTCCGCGCGAAGATCGACACCAGCGACAACAGCCTTGGCTGGAAGTGCGCACAGTATGAGATGAAGGGTGTTCCTCTCCGCATTGAGATTGGCCCGCGCGACATTGAAAACGGCGTGTGCATGGCAGTCCGCCGCGATAACGGCGAGAAGATCACCGTCAAGCTCGATGAGCTTACCGATCGTCTGCCCGGCCTTCTTGATGATGTTCAGGACGGCCTGTACCAGAAGGCGAAGAAGAACCTTGACGAGCATACCTACGAAGCGCACTCTCTCGAAGAAGCCAAAGAGCTCCAGGAAAAGAACGGCGGCTTTATCAAGACCATGTGGTGCGGTGAGCTGGCGTGCGAGCTGGCCATGAAGGAAAAGGCCGGCATGTCCTCCCGCTGCATTCCCTTCAAGCAGGAGCATCTTGATGATGTCTGCGCATGCTGCGGCAAGCCCGCAAAGCACATGATCTACTGGGGCGTCGCGTACTAAGCTTTAGATCAAATGCATTTCAAACATCCGGGTACTGTCAGTACCCGGATGTTTCACGTGAAACACATTCACGCCGAACGTCAGTCAATGTTTCACGTGAAACATTAGCTGCACGCTCCGTCTTAAAAAACAAAATGTTTCACGTGAAACGTTGCATTAGCTCTTAAATGCTGTTATAATGCCACTTGTCGATCAATGGTAAAAGAAAGAATGGAGGAGGTCAGCTATGGCTAAAATAATAGCGGTGGCCAATCAAAAGGGCGGAGTAGGAAAGACTACCACCTGCGTAAATATGTGCGCGGCGCTGTCGCTCATGGACAAGCGTATTCTTCTCGTAGACTGCGACCCTCAGGGGAACGCAAGCTCAGGCATGGGCGTGTCCAAATCTCAGCGGCCGAACACCTATGACATGGTCATAAATGGTGCGCCTGCGGCGGACTGCGTCGTCCACACGGAATACGGTGACGTTATCCCCGCGTCAAAGGAGCTGGCCGCCTCATCGGTTGAGCTTATAAACAAGGAGCGCAGGGAATACGTACTCAAGGAAGCGATAGCCTCTCTTTACAGTGAGTATGACTATATTTTTCTTGACTGTCCTCCTTCGCTTGAGCTGCTGACGGTCAACGCCCTTGTCGCGGCAGACAGCGTGCTCATCCCCATGCAGTGCGAATACTACGCGCTTGAGGGTATAGCAGACCTCATGACGAGCATCAAGATGTGCTCAAAGCACCTCAACCGCCGTCTCGACGTTGAAGGCATTGTCCTCACGATGTATGATTCCCGCGCGAATCTCACCGTGCAGGTCGAGAACGAGCTGCGCAAGTATCTCGGCAGCAAAGTCTATGACACCGTCATTCCGAGAAGCGTCCGTCTTTCCGAGGCCCCGAGCCACGGTCAGCCCGGCGTGATATACGACCGCGTCAATCGCGGCAGCAAGGCATACATGGCTCTGGCAGTTGAATTTCTCGCCAGAAGCGGTAAGTGAGGGCAGCGATGGCAGCAAAGGAAAAGAAAGGTCTCGGAACAGGTCTTGACGCTCTCTTCGGCAGTGCGGCCTTTGACGATGAGGAAGCGGAGCTTCTCACTCTTCCGATATCCAAGGTCGAACCGCGATCAGAACAGCCGAGAAAATATTTTGATGAGGACGCGCTTCAGGAGCTGGCCGATTCAATAGCCCAATATGGTCTGATTCAGCCAATAACGGTCAGAAAGCAGCCAAGCGGCTACTATCAGATAATCGCCGGCGAACGCCGCTGGCGGGCGTCCCGGCTTGCGGGGCTTACCGAAGTTCCGGTACGCGTTATCGAAGCGGATGACCGCAGAACGGCGGAGCTTGCGCTGGTCGAAAACCTCCAGCGTGAAGACCTCAACCCCATTGAGGAAGCCAAGGGCTACAAGTCCCTCATCGAAGACTATGGCCTTACTCAGGAGGAAGCGGCAAAAAGCGTCGGCAGGTCGCGTCCTGCCATCGCAAACTCAATGCGCCTGCTGAGTCTGTCCCCGGCGGTGCTGGAGCTCGTTGAAAACGGCAGCCTTTCCGCAGGGCACGCAAGGGCTCTGATCCCGATAAGCAGCGATGCAAAGCAGCTCGCCGCGGCGGAGGAGATAATCAAGAAGAATCTCTCTGTGCGCAAAGCGGAGCAGCTTGCTGCGAAGCTCATGAAGGAGCCCGAGGCCGAAGAAGAGCCTGAGAGCAAGGAGATCACCGTGGATTATAGCGCGGAGGTCGCCGATCAGCTCAGCCGCTGTCTCGGAAGAAAGGTCAAGCTCATAGACGGCAAGAAGACCGGCAGGATAGAGCTTGAGTTTTACGGCGCGGACGACAGGGAAGCGCTCATTGAAAAGCTGAAAAATCTTAAATAATCAACTGGGAGATAACAAAAATGCTCGACATTAAGTTCATAAGAGAAAACCCCGACGCAGTAAAAGAGAACATCAAAAAGAAGTTTCAGGACGCAAAGCTCCCCCTCGTGGATGAGCTTCTCGACCTCGACGCGAAGAATCGCGCGGCCATAACCGAGGCAAGCGATCTGCGCGCAAGCCGCAACTTTCTCTCCAAGCAGATCGGTATGCTCATGGGTCAGGCGAAGAAGGACCCCTCAAAGCTTGAGGAGGCTGAAAAGGTCAAGGCGCAGGTCAAGGCGCAGGCCGACCGGCTCACCGAGCTTGAGGGTCTTGAGGAGGACTACGCAAAGCGTATCCATGAGATCATGCTGACCATCCCGAACATCATCGATCCGTCCGTCCCCATCGGCCCGGATGACAGCGCAAACGTTGAGGTCCAGCGCTTCGGCGAGCCCGTCGTCCCCGATTTCGATATTCCCTATCACACCGAGATTATGGAGAGCTTCAACGGCATCGATATGGACGCCGCAGGCCGCGTCTCCGGCAACGGCTTCTATTACCTCATGGGCGACATTGCACGTCTGCACTCCGCAGTTCTCGCCTATGCGCGCGACTTCATGATAAACAAGGGCTTCACCTACTGCATCCCGCCGTTCATGATCCACGGCAACGTCGTTGAAGGCGTCATGAGCCAGACCGAAATGGACGCAATGATGTACAAAATCGAGGGTGAGGATCTCTACCTCATCGGCACCAGCGAGCACTCCATGATCGGCAAGTTCATTGACCAGATCATCCCTGAGGACAAGCTGCCCCAGACTCTCACCAGCTACAGCCCCTGCTTCAGAAAGGAAAAGGGCGCGCACGGCATTGAGGAGCGCGGCGTTTACCGTATCCACCAGTTTGAGAAACAGGAAATGGTCGTTGTCTGCAAGCCTGAGGATTCTATGGCATGGTACGAGAAGATGTGGCGCTTCTCCGTGGAGCTGTTCCGCAGCATGGAGATACCCGTGCGTCAGCTCGAATGCTGCTCCGGCGATCTGGCTGACCTCAAGGTCAAATCCTGCGACATTGAAGCATGGTCGCCCAGACAGAAGAAGTACTTCGAGGTCTGCTCCTGCTCCAACCTCGGCGACGCTCAGGCGCGCCGCCTCAAAATGCGCGTCAAGGGTGAGGACGGCAAGATGTATCTGCCGCACACCCTCAACAACACCGTCGTTGCGCCGCCGCGCATGCTCATCGCTTTCCTTGAAAATCACCTTCAGGCCGATGGCAGCGTGACAATCCCCGAAGTTCTGCGTTCCTACATGGGCGGAACCGAAGTGCTCATCCCTAAGAAGTAAACAGAATTATCTTAAATAACAAACCGGCGATCCGCGTTCTGCGGATCGCCGGTTTGTTATGAGATCAAAGCTTATTCGACAGTGACAACTCCGTCGTCGCCGACGGTGACGGTCATGCCGGTTTTGACATAGTCAAGAAATTCCTCGCCGAGCATGTCGACAACGGGCATTTTGGCGTCCGTCCAGACATCGCCGAGGATAGCACCGGAGGCGGCGAGAGAATCTATCGGCATGCTGAAGAGCATGCAGGCCGGCTGCTTGCCGACGGAGCAGGCGGTATAGAGAACCATGCCGCCGGTGGTGGAGCCGATGGTCTGCGGCAGGCACAGCGCCTTGCCGATCATGGGCTGCTTATAGATATCGGGGTTATTCTGGTCGCCGCACTTGACCTTCTTATCGCCGAACATCAGCGCCATCTGGTAGCTTGCAAGAGTGTTGAAGCCGCCGTGGCTGACGAGCGCTTCCGCGGTGCAGGTGCCGGGGACTATAACGCGTCCTTTGAACTGCTTCATTATTTGCCCTCCTTGCCGGTGATGATGTCAAGAATTTCGGCTTCGGTGTAATACCTCGCGCTGGTGTAGGTGCGCAGCTTGTTGGAGCAGGTGATAACGGCCTTCTTCTTGCAGAGCGGATTGTTCATATACATCAGCGGGCAGATGTAGCTGACAACAACGCCGTAGGTGGCGAGCTTATCGAGATACACCGTGCCGTCGAGAGCCTTGATTACAGCGGGAGCCGCTGTGAACACGGTGGGTACCGTGACCTTGCTCAGGCCGTTTGCGCGCAGCTTTTCTTCTATCGCGTCCGTCCAGTCCTTGAGCTGCTGCACGCTCATGTGCGGGCAGCCGATGAAGCAAAGCTCGGGCTTTGCATCCTTGTTTTTCCAGATAATGGGATAGCTTGCCTTGACGCGCTCAAGCTCCGCATCGTCAATGACGTAGACCTGCGCGCCCTCCTTGATGAGCGCTTCGCCCTGCTCCTTGGCTTCGGGAGTTAGGTTCTCGATATGGTACAGGCCGACGGAGCCGTTCGATGCGGTCGCCGCGCCGAAGTCCTTGAGGTAAGCGCACACACCGTCGGTAAGCTCGGTGCCGAGCCACTTATCAAGCCCTTTTATGTACGGCACTTCTTCCATGACCTTCATGCCGATGGCGGAGCCGAGCAGCTGCGCCTCGGGCTTCTTCTCGCACTTGACCTCGATGATCCAAGTCGCCTTGCGTCCCTCGTCGGTCAGCAGGCCGAACTCGGGGACAAAGCCCGCGACGGAGCCCATAAGCTCGATAATTCCGGAGTTGCGGTTGCAGCGCGCGCCGAGGACGGAGTTTGCGTACACGACTGCGGAGGATTCCGCCCATGAGAGCACCTCACCCTTTGCGGGCTTGTTGCCGACCTCGTCCATGTAGCAGGTGCAGGTATAATCATCTTCGCCCTTGATGCCGAGCTTCTTGAGCTGCTCTTCATAGCTTGCCTGATGGGTGTACATGATCTTCTTAAAGACGATGTCCTCAAGCAGGGAGGTGGGGATATTGTCGTCAATGGGTCTGGGGTCCGCGGTGAACTTCTGCGCGCTGGTGAGGCCGGCATCGATAAGCTGATCGTACAGCTCATAGACGGGCTTTATCGCCTTGAGACCGAAGGATATGACCGTGTGGCCATACTTGCTGGTGACGGGAACCATGCGCTCCGCGCCGAAAGCGTCGCCGTACATGACAAGGGTCTTGACGACCTTGGCCATGGTTTCGCCCTTTTCGCCGTTGAGCATGGCCTGCTGTTCAGGTGTAAGCTTCAAAATACCACTTCCTTATTCTTAATAGAATGTACTCGCTTGTGAACATTCTAACACTTCATAAGGGAAAAGTCAATTTACAACGAACTAACATTAGGTCTTTTGGAAAGCTTTCTGTACCCGTACTATCGACGCCGTGACATATACCGCAGTTACCGCTTCGGCTATTGGCATTGCCCACCACACGGAATTGCTGCCGAGGGGGAGCGGCAGAAGCATTATGAGCGCGCCGCTTATGACTATGCCGCGCGAGACGGAGATAATGACCGATGTACCGGGTCTAAGCATTGCCTGAAAATAATATGTGGAAAACACATTATACGGCAGCAGCAGGAAGGAAACGGCATATATGCGCATGATTGCCGGGGCGATGGCGAGGACTGCTTCGGTCGGCGTCATGAAGAGTCTTATAAATCCGTTCGGCAGAGCAATGACTGCCGCCGTCCACGCCGCGCCGATCACTGCACAGCTTATCAGGCTGTAGCGCAGCAGCCTGGACACACGGTCGGAGCGCTCGGCACCGAAGTTCTGCGATATGATTGGCTGCGCTGCCTGACCGACGCCGTAGGCGCAGCACTGCACAAAGGTGCTGATGTTGACGATGACGGCATAGACCGCGAGAGCGTCCGAGCCGAGATAACGCATGATCTGGCGGTTGAAGAGCATGGTGAGCACACCCATGGCGATATCGATAATGAAGCTTGAAAAGCCGTTTGCGGCGATTTTGCCGAACATCTCCGGCAGACGCGCGACCTCAACAAAGCGCATCGTATTTATAGGAGAGCGGAAGTGCGTCAGCATCATGAATACGGACATGCAAACGCCCATCGCCGTCGCAAGCCCCGCGCCTAAAATGCCCATGTCAAGCGTGAAAACAAAGAAGTAATCGCCGAAAACGTTGAATATCCCGCCGAACAGCACCGACTTTGTCGCAAGAGCGGGGTTGCCGTCATTGCGCAGAAAGGAGGACAGCAGCGTCGAGAACGGATAGAACGGGACGGTGAACTTGACCGGAATAAGATAGCGCCGGCAGAGCGGCAGCAGAGCGTCGTTCGCGCCGAAGAGACGCAGCAGCGGCACCTCGAAGAGCCACAGCCCGACCCAAAGCAGCAGAGCGATAATGCCGCCGAAGATGACGGAGCCGGTAAAGTAGGCGTTCGCCGGGCGCTCGCCGTGTCCGTCGCTGCCCTTGGCGACGCTGAAGAGAACCGACCCGCCGATACCGGCGAGGAGACCGAAGCTATAGACAATATTCCAGACCGGCGCGATAACGCCCATCGCCGCCGAGCCCTCCGGCCCGTGGTACTGCCCGACCATGACCATATCGACGAGGCCGAATACGCTGCCCATGAACGCGCTGCCGAAAGCGGCAGCGAGATATTTCAGATAGATTTTACTGAGCTTGTCGTTTATAAGATCCATATCGTTCCTCCAAATACAGCTCTACAATAAAACAGCTATCACGTCGGTGCCGGACAATACTGCTGCGGCACCGACATAAAAAAACCGGATAAGAAGCGGGCGTTTCAGCCTGCCACCTTATCCGGCTCGTCGTTTCCAAATATACGAACGGCTTGCCCTCCGAGTGAGCGAGAGGGATAATACCACAGTCGTACGGATAAATCAAGCGACAGATAACAAAAAGAGTATAAATTTTTTCCAAAAACTTTGAAAAATTGTACTCAAGCCCTTGCAATCCGGGAACAATTCTGGTATCATATCAGAGCATTTCGCACGGGAATGGACTTTCCCCCATGTGGCCTTGTGTTCAGGGCTTGGTGGAGGGGTTGAAGTTCCCGGAGGAAAATAACAAATTACGGAGGAAAAGAAATGTCAGTAGTATCCATGAAGCAGCTGCTGGAAGCCGGTGTCCACTTCGGTCACCAGACCCGCCGCTGGAACCC
>CAKTKV010000045.1 GCA_934572355.1 uncultured Oscillospiraceae bacterium | reverse complement strand
TTACGCGCGACAGCTTCAGCATGGAGGGCTATGAGTATTCCGACTTCAAGGGGACTATCCCCGTCGCGGTGTAAGGCTATGGAAGCAATCGTCGCGGTATATTCAGACTGGGGCATCGGCAGTGGCGGGACGCAGCCGGTCGTACTCAAAGCCGACCGCGCCCATTTCAAAGAGCTGACGTACGGCGCGGCTGTCATCGTAGGGCGGAAAACTCTGGGCGATTTCCCCGGCGGCAGACCGCTCAAGGGACGGCACAACATCGTCGTCACCCGGCAGGATATAGAAGTTGCCGGCGCGCAGGTCGCGCACAGCACCGAGGAGGCGCTCGCGCTGGCGGCGGAATATGAACGCTGTCTCGTTATCGGCGGCGCGTCAGTGTACCGGCAGTTCATGCCGTATCTCGACACTGTGCATGTCACAAAGATAGACCTCGCCCCGCAGTCCGACAGTTATTTTGAAAACCTCGATTCTTCCCCCGACTGGGAGCGGATCGATGAAGAGCGCTGGCAGAATGAAGGCGATATACGCTACTGCTTTGTCACATACAAACGGCGCAATATTGATTGAAAGGTACAGTGCAGACGTGGAAAACAAACTTATACGCAGCAAATGGTTCCTCTATCTGACAGAGTTTTTTGCTGGAATGTCCGTCATGGCGGTCGAGCTCGGCGCGAGTCGGCTGATGGCGCCGTATTTCAGCTCGTCGCAGATAGTGTGGACAGTCATAATCGGCGTGATAATGATCGCCATGGCGCTCGGCAATATATGGGGCGGCAGCATGGCGGACAAGAGCAAGTCCCCTGACAGGCTCTACCGCCGCGTCATCATCGCCGCGATATGGATCGCGCTCATCCCCTTTGTTGGGCGCTGGCTGATCGTCGGCATCTCTGGGCTGCTCGCGGCCTTCATCACGAAGAACTTTCTGGTCTGGGCAGCTTTCGCGGCCTGCCTTGTGATATTCGCTTTCCCCTGCGTCCTGCTCGGCACGGTAACGCCGTCGCTGACAAAGTTCACCGTCGATAACCTTGACGACACCGGTAAGACTGTCGGCCGCCTCAACGCGCTCAACACGATCGGCAGCATCATCGGCACCTTTGTCCCGACCTTTATCACGATCCCCGCCGTCGGCACCGCGGCCACGTTCCTCATCTTCTCCGGTGTTCTCGCCGCGATAGGCATCGCCTACTTCATCTTTGAGCGCCGCCGCACGATCCCCGGCATCATCGCCGTCGTGCTCATAATCGCGCTCTGCTTTGCCCTGCCGGGCTACAGCTTCGCTTTCTGGGAAAACGACCTCGCGCTTGAGGACGAGTCGATATACAACTATCTTCAGGTAAAGGACGACGAGCACCAGACCCTGCTGTCAACGAACGTGCTGTTCGGTGTGCAGTCCGTGCAGATGAAGGACTCGGAGCTCACCGGGATGTACTATGACTATGCCCTCGCCGCGCCATGCATGGCGGGCATGGACGGCAGCAATAACGACGGCCGCAGCGTTATGATCCTCGGCATGGGCTCTGGCACCTTCGCGAGCTACTGCGCGCGGTACTTCCCCGGAACGACCGTCATGGGCGCGGAGATAGACAGCAAGATCGCAGACATCGCATACGATTACTTTGGTCTGCCCGACTCCGTTGAGGTCGCCGTCGCAGACGGGCGCGCGTATCTTACCGCGTCGGACGAGAAGTTCGACGTCATCATGGTCGATGCGTATCAGGACATCACTATCCCCTTTCAGCTTTCGAGCCGTGAGTTTTTCACCGAGGTGTCAAAGCACCTCAAGCCTGAGGGCGTCATGGTCGTGAACCTCAATATGACCCCGCGCGAGAACGGGTCAATAAACGAATACCTGTGCGACACGATGGCAAGCGTGTTCCCGCACGTCTACCTTGCTGACGTCGCAGGCAACACAAACACCGAGGTATTCTGCACAAATTCCGACACGCTGTCAGAGCGCTTTGCCGAGAGCCGCGCGGCTCTTGAGAATCCTCGCTATGCCGCAATGATGGATCATGTCGCCGGTATTCTCACGGAGTACGAAGGCGGTGAACATATCCTGACTGACGACAAGGCACCTGTCGAGGTGCTTGGCATGAGAGTGCTCGATGAGCTTATCGCGGACGAGCTCGACTATTACAGAGAATATTTCCGCTCCGGCAACATTGCCGGCCTGCTGGGGGCGTAAAGCTCAGCGGCGCACTGCGTATTTTTGCAGTGCGCCGTTTTATTTCACCAGCTGCGTGCCGGGGTAATAGTGCGCGAGTATCTCACGGTAATCCGCGCCGCTCTTCGCCATGGCGTTTGCGCCGTACTGACTCATGCCGATGCCGTGGCCGAAGCCCGTGACGGTGAAGAGAAAGCCGCTACCGGTGTACTCAAGAGTAAAGGCCGTAGAGCGCAGAGAAAATAGGCTGCGCAGCTCCGTGCCGCTGAGCTTCTCCCCGCCGAGGATGACAGAGGCCACCCTGCCGCTCTCGTCGTGTGTGATCTCGCCGATCCACTCGCTCTCATCGCCGGTGAAGTCCGCGTCCGGGCGGGCATAGAGCACGGTATCGCGGAAGTCCAGCGCGCTAAGCTCAACGCTGCTTATGTAATTCGGGACCTCCTCTGCCGTCTCGGGGCTGGCTACACTCACGAGATACGGCCGCGCGCTCCAGATAGCGCCGCAGTCCTCGGTCGCCCCGGCGGAAGATGAGTGGAATGCCGCGAAAACCGGCGCGCCGTCATAGCACAGGTACTCCCCCGCCGTGGCCTCGACAGCGTCCTGTATCTTCCGGAGCTTTTCATCATAGCCGTCACCCCACGTCCGGTGCAGCATGTCCTCACTGCTCCACGCCTGACAGCATGAATAGTCCGTGCAGACCTGTGCGATATCGCCGTGCCGCCCGGTCGCAGCACAGTAGATCGTGTAGCTGCGCGCCGCGACGCTCTGCGCCTTCAACGCCTCCGGTTCAAAGGACGCGGGCATTTCCGCCGCGACGACACCGACGAGATAGCTCTGCATGTCCATCTCCTGCACCTCATCGCCGTTTTTTACCGTCACCGTCTCCGGTGCGGGATAGGGAGCTTCAGCAAACGCCATGACGGAAGCCGCCTTCGGCTCCGCCGTTTCGGTCGGTTCCGGTGCGGGCGTCCATGTCACGGCGCTTGCGGCGGCGGGCTCTGGTGATGACTGCGCGTATGCGCTCTCCGCCGGGGCGGACATCCTGCACTGGATAAACGTCATGGCAAATGTCAGAAAAAACGCGGCATAAGCCGCGAGCAGCACCTTCTTCACGCCGTGTTCCCCCGTTTCATCTTGACTGAATATGGAAAAAAATATATAATATGTTAGTTTCCAGCAAGCGGACATGTCCCCATCCCCGTCCGCCTAATCTAATGTTATTGAAACGAGACATTGAATATGCAGAAAAAATCTTTGGAAATAACCTGCTACGTTGCGGGTGCCGGGGCGTTCGGCGTGTTCCTGCGCTGGCTTCAGGATCAGCTCGCCTTCGATGAAAACGGGCTATCGGAAAAGAGCGTCTTTAATTTCCTTGTCCCGCTGCTGCTCATCGCCGCGGCATGGATGTTCACCCGGTTCATAAACAAGATTCAGGATGACAAGTGCTACGTCCCGCGGGACTTCTGCGACGCGCTGTTTAACCCTGGCAAGCTCTTTGCCTTCGCCCGCTGGGCGATAGGTATGATGATGTGCCTCGGCTCAGTCGTCCTGCTCGTCACCTCTGAGACAGACGTCGACGCGGACTTTATCCGCATAATATGTCTGCTGGGCTTTTTGTCCGGGCTTGCGTTCCCGTTCGTCCTCGGCTCGGCAAACTATGATGAGTTCGCAAATGTCAAGTTCGTGCGCCTGTGCATGATGATGCCGATCCTTCTCTTTGCGGCGTGGCTCATTCTCTGCTACAAGCAGAACTCGTACAACAGCGTCGTCTGGTCGTACGTGATAGAGATGGCAACGATCATCGTTGCGCTCGTTGCGTTCTTCCGCATTGCGGGCTACGCCTTCTTCGCACCGAACTGGCGCAAGTGTCTGCTGGCAATAATGATGGGCGCGGTAATGTGCATCATGTCCCTTGCCGATGAGCGCTATATGGGTATGCACATCATCATGCTTTCCGCGGCGCTGATGCTCATTCTCTATAACTGGATCCTTTTCAAGAACCTGCGCAAGAAGGTAAAGCGCAGTGAGATTCAGGAAACGCAGACTGACGAAGGCGGCTTCGAACAGATACGATAACAAAAAATCCCTCACCGCTTGGTGAGGGATTTTCGTTTGCTTAAATCTGATTACTTGCCGACGGACTCGAACTCTTCGATGATCTCCTTTTCGGGAGCGGGGGTCAGGAGGCTCACAGCGACGATGACGATCGCGGAGATAACGAATGCGGGCAGCAGCTCATATATCGCGAAGATGCCGCCGAGAGGAGCAATGAGATACTTCCAGACGAACACCATCACGCCGCCGACGATCATGCCGCTCATGGCGCCCCACTTGTTGCAGCGCTTCCAGAACAGGCCGAACAGCATCACGGGGCCGAAGGTCGCGCCGAAGCCCGCCCATGCGAAGGAGACGACGCGGAAGATGGAGCTGTTGGGGTCGCTTGCGAAAATTACGCCGAGGATCGCGACGCCGACGACAGTGACGCGGGCGATGGTCATGGTCTTCTTATCGGAAAGCTTGACGCCGAAAACATCGGTGAGGATATTGTGAGTCACACCGGAGGCCGCAGCGAGCAGCTGCGCGTCAGCGGTGGACATGGTAGCGGCGAGGATACCGGCAATGATAATACCTGCGACGATTGCGGGGAACACGCCGTGGGTGGACAGGAGCGCTGCGGAGTTGACGATCATGTTCTCCGCCTCGGCCTCGGTGCCGGGCATTACGAGCGCACCGGCCTTGGCCATGCTGTAGCCGATGATGCCGATAACGACGGCGACGCTCAGGGAGATAACGACCCAGACGGTGCCGACGCGGCGGCTGATCTTGAGCTTATTCTCGTCCTCAGCAGCCATGAAGTGGATAAGGATATGGGGCATGCCAAAGTAGCCGAGGCCCCACGCCAGAGTAGAAGCGATCTTGAGGGCGGAATAGCTTCCGGCGGAGCTTGCGTAAATATCGGTGCTTGCGGTGAAACTCAGGTAGCCGGGGATATCCTTGGCGTTTGCGACAACGGCGTCCCAGCCGCCGGCGGTGTTGATACCGAAAATGAGGATGATGACAAGCGCGGCGGTCATAACAATGCTCTGGATAAGGCTCGTGACGGAGGCTGCCATAAAGCCGCCGGTCGCGCAGTAGGCAACAATGACAGCGGCGGAGATTATCATTGCCGTCATGTAATCAAAGCCGAAGAGGCTGTTGAAGAGCTTTCCGCAGGCGGCAAAGCCGGAGGCGGTGTAGGGCACGAAGAACACGATGACGACGATCGCGCCGATGGTCTCAATGACCTTGGTGTTATCGCGAAAGCGCACGGCGAGAAAATCAGGCACAGTGATGGAATGGGTCTTTGCGGAATACTGTCTCATTCGCTTGGCGACGATGAGCCAGTTGAGATATGTACCCAGTGCCAGACCTATTGCCGTCCAGCCCGCTTCGGCAACGCCGCAGAAGAAGGCAAGACCGGGAACGCCCATCAGAAGGTACGCACTCATATCGGAAGCCTCGGTGCTCATCGCGGTGACGATAGGGCCGAGCTTTCTGCCGCCGAGGTAGAAGTCCTCGGTCGTGGAATTCTTAGAATACATTATGCCTATCGCCAGCATACCCAGCAGGTAGACAACGACGGAAATAAGGATGCAGATCGTTGATGTGTTGAACATGGCTTTTCACTCCTCTTTCAAATACAAGTGGTATTTTACTCTAAAGGAGTTTTTTAGCAAGCGGCGCAGGAAAAAAACAGCTTGCAAACAAGCTGTTTTTTTCTTATAATATAACTCGCCATAATGTTGTTCATATCAAGATGAATTTTTTTCATGCAGGAGTCTGACCATGAGTATAGACAAGTACCGGACATTGACCGCCGTTGTTGAGACTAAGAGCCTGACCCGCGCTGCGGCGGAGCTTGGCTGCACGCAGTCCGCCGTGAGCCACAGTATAGACGCGCTTGAAAAGGAGCTGGGCTTCGCCGTGCTCATCCGCAGCCGCGCAGGGGTGCGTCTTACCGAGGAGGGCGAGCGGCTCATGCCCGCGGTGCGGAACCTCTTAAGCAGCGCAGAGCAGCTCAATCAAACCGCCTCGGCCATACGCGGGCTGGAATCGGGCACGGTGCGCATAGGCGCGTTCACCTCCGTCGCCGTCCATTGGCTGCCGACGGTGCTGAAGGAGTTCCAGCATGACTATCCGAAGGTCGACTTCAAGCTCCTCAACGGGGACTATCACGACGTTGAGCAGTGGCTGTCGGACGGCAGCGTCGACGTCGGCTTTGTCGCGATGCCCTCCGCCGTCGGCTGCGAGTGCATCGCGCTGATGGAGGACAGGCTGCTCGCGATACTCCCGAAGCACAGCCGGTACGAGAGCTACCCGAAGTTCCCGCTCATCGAGTGCGAGCATGAGCCATTCATAAGTCTGCTGGAGAGCTCCGCGCACGACGCGCGCCGCGCGCTCGACGCCGCCGGAGTCAAGCCGAACGTGCGCTTCTACACCAAGGACGACTACGCAGTTATCGCCATGGTCGAGCAGGGGCTGGGCATAAGCATAATGCCTGAGCTGCTGCTCAAGGGGCGGCACGACGAATTACAGGTCATGCCGCTCATACCCGAGGCCAAGCGCACGATCGGCATCGCCATCGCCGCCGGTGACAAGGCCGGCCCTGCGACGCGCCGCTTCGTCGACTACGTTGTGAAATACGTTTCGGAAATAAAATGAAAAAGGAGAAACATCATGTCGCTGCTGTTCGGTTATCTCACTCTTGCCTGCTTTATACTGCTTGCCGTAAAATACCCTCTGAGGATAGCGGAAGCGCATAAGGCGAACGCCCTTCTTATGAAGCTGCACGAGGCTGCGAGCGGGGGCTTTCTGCTGTTCGCGCTTATACACGTTTTCTTCACCTTCAAGGCTTTAGCGATCCACGGCGTGTGGCTGCCGGTCATGGGGGCTGCGGCGCTCCTGACGGGCCTTGTGCTTATATATGCATGTCACATGACCAAAGATATCAGGAAGAAAATGTGTTGGCACCGCTGGTATTCGCTTGCTCTGCTTATGTTTATCGCGCTGCATATGGTGCTGTATTTTATATAATTTATTTATATAAAATATCGCGATAAAAAGCAGCGGCAGCCATGGAAGACGGCTGCCGCTGTGTTTTACCGCTGTTCGTTTATATAGATGTTTGCCTTGCTCTGGATGAGCTTTGCGACCTCCTCGGCGCTCTTCTGACCGGAGAAGTACGCCGCGGCCTGCTCGGTCACAATGTCCGCGATGCTCATGTCATAGTTCATAAGCTTGGTGGTGTCGGCTATCGCCTGACGCAGCTGGTCGGCCTGCTCCTGAGTGGTGGCGTATATCGTATAGGTATTGACGCCGTCGGAGATCATGCCCTTGGAGACGGGGATGCGCTCGCCGTTTTCGTCGAGCATGTAGTTGCCGTTCGGGTCCTTCTCGTACTCGACGACCATGGAGTCGGCAAGCTGCTTTTCAAAGACATTCATGTTCGTCGGCAGATATGGCACGTCTTTCTGGTAGTCCTTGGTCAGGAAGGTACGGAGGAACTGCCATGCCGCGTCCTTATGCTGGCATGTGCTGCTCATGGCGTAGGAGGACTGTATGGTTATCATGTTGCCCACGCCGTGCATCGTCGGGAAGCCCTTTATCGTGACGGGCGCGCCGAACGTCTGCTCAAAGTTATTGTACATATAGTCGGCACTGAAGAAGTTTGCCGACGTCAGCATCTGCTTGCCCTCGCGGATGCGGTTGGCGGCGGTGTCCTCCTCGGTGTACTCGGCGTTCTCGTAGTCAAAGTCCGTTTTGTTCTGGTTAGCGAACTCAAGAAGCTTCACGAAGTCTTCGCTGTCAAAGCGGCACTCGCCGGTGCTCCAGTCCATGTAATCGTCCATGTCGAGCGCAAGGCACAGCGTCAGCAGGGTGTTGCGGTCGTAGCCGTAGTCAAAGCCCTCGCAGCCCTCGGGCATTTTCGCGAGCGCTTCATAGTACTCGTCGTATGTCCAGCCCGGGGTGTCGCCGACGATCGACGTTGCGCCGACAGCCGAGAGAATGCCGAAGCCCGCGCAGGCGGTGTAGAGTCCGCCGTTTACTTCGAGCGCAGAAAAGACATTCGGGAAGTAATCGCTGCGGTCAAGCTCGCTGTCCGCGTCGATATAGGGATAGAGGTCCTCGAGCAGTCCCTTTGCCGCGTACTGGCGGTACGGGGTCCGGGTATCGAGGGCGAGGATGTCAGGCATGTTGCCGGCCATGATCTCGGTATTGAGCTTGGTGAGACCGGCATTGTAGTCGTCCTCGGTGTTATACTCGGAGTAATCAATAAGGTCGACGCGGTACTTGTCGTTCGATCGGTTGAAGTTTATGACGGCTTTCTGGGTGCTGTAGTCCACATACATGGTGGCCATGCTCAGGCTGATCTTCTGCGGCACGGAGTCATAGGGCACCTTGGTGACGGTGACATAGTCAAGGCTGTAGGTCTCGGCCTTATCGTCGTAGCCGCCGGTGAAGCCGCTGATCGTCCCGTCATCGGACACGTTCACGAGTGCGAGCTCGCTGCTGTCAACATCGCAGCTTATCCAACTGAACAGCTTCTCCGCCGTCTCGGTCTCAAGAGAGTAGCCATAGAAGTTGACGCCGCTGGTGTAATACAGGTCGTAATCCCCACCACCGCTGATGAGGTTGTAGGCGTCGAACGGCATGGTGTAGCTCGTGCTGTCAAAGACCCCGGCCTTGCTGTCGACGATATTGAGCGCGAAGTCATGGCTGCTCATGTCCATCGCAAGCACGCCGATGCGCCCATCGCGCAGAGTCGCGATCGAATAGATATAGCCGTCGACCGTGATCTCGTATGCGAGGCTGCCGTCGGGCGCGAACGCGGTGATCTTGATGCTGCTCATCACAAGGGCGTTCCCGGATTCGTCGACCACAAACTGGCTGACATAGAAGTCATCATTCGAGGTATCCGCCTCGAGCTTTGCGCAGCTCACTTCAGCGCCGGTCTTGTCGAGCACGCGCAGATAGTAGGCATTCTCGCTCTTGTAGTAGTTGTAATAATCGTCGCTGTCGCTCTTGATATCGGCGGGAGCGTCTGACCATGAGAGGTAGACATTCTCGATGACCGTCAGGCTGCCGTCGTCGTTCACGGCGATACCGGCGATGCTGTGGCTGCTTGCGTAGTCGCGCTTATCCGCGTTGCTCTGATCCTCCTCGACTGGGACGTAGCTTTCAAGCTTCGTCACCTTGCCGCTGAAGTCCGTAAAAGTGATGTACGGCGCATATACGTCATACTGCCCCTCATAATCGGGCGTCACGCCCTCGGGGGTGTTGTCGCCGACCTTCTCATTGCCGACGCTGTAGAACCCGTCGGCGGTCACGGTCTGGGGCTGGGAGTCATCCTTGCTGTTTTCGCGCAGCTTTGTGAAGCTCGCAGTATAGGTAAATTCCGGGGCCGGCTCATTATTCTTTGTGCCGGTCTGTTTAGTATCGCTGCCTGTGCTCCCGCTCTGGCCGCAGGCGGCAAGGCTGAATATCATGCACAGCGCCATAAGCAGTGCGGCACAGGATCTGAATTTATGCTTCATGTTGACCTCCTGATTGATTTGATACGCCTTGCATTATAGCACATGTTGTTATGTAAATTTCTTAAGTTTTCATAAACGATGTTTAATTCGTCTTAATGAAAATAACGGCAGCACTGTGAGTGCTGCCGTTGTGGTCTTATTTCTTTGCCGCCATTCTGAACGCGAACACGATGTTCACAATGCTCAGCGCCGCCGCGGTACCGACAAGCGCAAGCTCAAAGCTGAAGGGAATAAGGCTGCGCACAAGAACGATCGTGCCGAGCATGACGATGTCCACCGTTATGCGCAGAAGGTTTGCTGTGAGCATGGCGGAATCCTTTCCCTTTTTGATTGCCGCCTTTGTGATAGCGCAGTTTATAAGAGCGCCGATGCAGCCCCATATAATTCCGACCAGCGCGCCGATAACATATTTCATAGTGTGTCCCTCTTTGTTATTTTTTATGTATGATGAATTTTACCATACCTGCGAGCTTTTGCCAAGCACCGATCATCAGGCATTTCAAATTTCCAATGCAGCATTTGCCGCGGCTATATTTTTTCCCGGCGCAGATAATAACAGCGTCGAAATGCTCGACAAAATAAAAAAGAGAGAGGAACGATATCCATGAGCCCTAAGGAACTGCTCTATATTGAGGACGCGCTCGGCCACACCCAGTATCTCATGACCCAGTGCCGCACAGCCGCAAGCCAGCTTACAGACCCCGTACTGCGCCAGCAGGCGCAGCAGCTTCTCAACGGCAA
>CAKTKV010000044.1 GCA_934572355.1 uncultured Oscillospiraceae bacterium | reverse complement strand
GGTGATACCCTTGCCAAGACCGGACACAACGCCGCCGGTAACGAAAACATACTTAGTCATAACGATCATCCTCCGCAGTAATATTTAAAAGTATCAGTACCCTCGGTTGACAAGGAAGCATACAACGTCAGAAGAAGCTTGCACCGTTCCGCTTCCGCCTTGCGGCAAAAGCTGCACTATGCAATCTCCTTCTTCCTTTTCAAATCGAACCCGCTTCGCTGGGCTTCAATTTGAGTATATCAGCAAATAGAAACAGAAGAGGTACGTTATGGAATTTCTGTCATATCTCATCAGCGGTATCAGTCTCGGCAGTGTGTACGCGATAATCGCGCTGGGCTATACCATGGTTTACGGCATCGCCAAGATGCTGAACTTCGCCCATGGCGACGTTATAATGGTCGGCGGCTACGTGTCGCTGATGGCGGTCAGCTCATGGGGGCTCCCCGCATGGGCGGCGGTACTCGTTGCAATGGTCGTGTGCACGGTGCTCGGCGTTATCATCGAGGGGCTGGCGTATAAGCCGCTGCGCGCGGCTCCGTCGCTCGCGGTGCTCATCACCGCCATCGGCGTGAGCTACTTCCTCCAGAACTCCGCCCTGCTCATCTGGGGCGCGAACCCCAAGGCGTATAGCCCCGTGGTCGAGGGCGCGTTCAAGCTCTTCGACGGCAAGCTTACGATCTCCTACATCGCGCTTCTGACGGTCGTGATGTGCCTTGCCATCATGGCGGCGCTGACCTTCTTCACCGGCAAGACCAAGATGGGCAAGGCGATGCGCGCCGTGTCCGAGGATAAGGCGGCAGCACAGCTCATGGGCATCAACGTCAACAGCACCATTTCCCTCACCTTCGCCATCGGCTCGGCGCTCGCGGCGATCGCGGGCGTGCTGCTCTGCTCGTCCTACACCTCCCTTATGCCGACGACCGGCTCCATGCCCGGCATCAAAGCCTTCACCGCGGCGGTGTTCGGCGGCATCGGCTCTATCCCCGGCGCGTTCCTCGGCGGTCTGCTGCTCGGCATAATCGAGTCTCTGGCAAAGGCGTATATCTCCACGCAGCTTGCAAACTCCATCGTCTTTGCGGTGCTTATCGTGACGCTGCTGGTGCGGCCGGCCGGTCTGCTCGGCAAGTATGTGCCGGAGAAAGTCTGAGGTGCCAAGATGAAAAAGACTCTCAACAAGACAAAGATCATTGATTTTGCGACGTATATCGGCGTTGTCATCGCCTTCATCGTCATGAACGCCCTGATGAACGAGGGTATGCTCACCCGCTCAATGAAGGGCCAGCTCGTCCCTATCTGCTGCTACATTGTCATGGCCGTATCCCTGAACCTCACCGTCGGCATCCTCGGCGAGCTGAGCTTGGGACACGCGGGCTTCATGAGCGTTGGCGCGTTCACCGGCGTCGTTACCGCAATGAGCTTGCAGAGCGCCATACCCTCCGACGGCGTGCGCCTTGCGCTCGCAATCGTGATGGGCGCGATCTTCGCGGGCATCGCGGGAACGCTCGTCGGCATCCCGGTGCTGCGTCTGCACGGCGACTACTTGGCTATCGTGACGCTGGCCTTCGGCGAGATCATCAAGGAGCTTATAAACTGCCTCATCATCGGCCACGATGAAAACGGCCTGCACATCATCTTCAACGCCACCGGCGCAAAGACCGTCACCGACCTCGGCCTCACCGAGACGGGCAAGGTGCTCATCAAGGGCGCGCAGGGCGCGACCGGCACGGACACCATCGCAAGCTTCACCGCGGGCTTCATCCTCATCATGGTCACGCTCGTCGTTGTCTTGAACCTCGTGCGCAGCCGCTCCGGACGCGCGATCATGGCGCTGCGCGATAACCGCATCGCCGCCGAATCCGTCGGCATCAACGTAACGAAGTATAAGCTCATGGCCTTTGTGACGAGCGCCGCGCTCGCCGGCGGCGCGGGCGCGCTCTACGGCCTGAACTTCTCGAACCTCGTCTCCTCGAAGTTCGACTTCAACACGTCCATCCTCATCCTCGTGTTCGTTGTCCTCGGCGGGCTCGGCAATATGTGGGGCTCGATCATCGCGGCGGCGGTGCTGACGGTGCTGCCCGAGGCGCTGCGCGGCTTTGCCGATTACCGCATGCTCATCTACGCGATAGTCCTGATAGTCGTCATGCTGGCGACGAACAGCCCCCAGATGAAGGCGCTGCTTTCAAAGCTCGTCCCGTTCGGCAAGAAAGGAGAAAAGGAACATGCCTGATCTCGCCCTGAAATTAAGAAGCCCGCTCGCGATGTTTGCCCCGGCCTACCCGGAAGCCAACATCGAGACGAAGTATAAAAGTCCGCTCGTCCCGCTGCCGACGAATGCTTTCATCCCGCAGCGCGACCTTGACAAGACCCCTGTCCTCGAAGTCAGCCACCTCGGTATTGATTTCGGCGGCCTGACCGCGGTCGACGACTTCAACCTCACCATCGGCCGTACCGAGATCGCCGGACTCATCGGCCCGAACGGAGCGGGTAAGACCACGATCTTTAACCTCCTCACCAAGGTCTATCAGCCGACGCGCGGCACCATCATGGTCGACGGCATAGACACCCACAGCATGAACACCGCGCAGGTCAACAAGCTCGGCGTGGCGCGCACCTTCCAGAACATCCGCCTGTTTGACAATCTCAGCGTTGAGGATAACGTCAAGCTCGGCATGCACAACCAGATAAACTACGGCATGTTCTCCGGCATCCTGCGCCTGCCGTCCTACTGGAAGCAGGAGCGCATCGCCCATGAGCGCGCGATGGAGCTGCTGAGCATCTTCGACATGGAGGATCTTGCGGACGCCAAGGCAGGCTCCCTGCCCTACGGTGCACAGCGCCGTCTCGAGATAGTCCGCGCCCTCGGCACAAACCCGAGCCTGCTGCTGCTCGACGAGCCCGCCGCCGGCATGAACCCCTCCGAGACCGCGGAGCTGATGGAGAACATCATCAAGATCCGCGACATGTTCCAGATCGCCATCATGCTCATCGAGCACGACATGAACCTTGTCATGGGCATCTGCGAGGGCATCTGCGTGCTGAACTTCGGCAAGGTCATCGCCAAGGGCACGCCCGCGGACATTCAGGCGAACCCCGTCGTTATCGAAGCATACCTCGGCAAGAAGAAGGAGGCCTGAGCGCATGGGCACTATTCTTAAGGTAGATAATATAAATGTATATTACGGCGCGATCCACGCGATAAAGGGCATTTCCTTTGAGGTCAACGAGGGCGAGATCGTCACCCTTATCGGAGCAAACGGCGCGGGCAAGTCCACGACGCTCCAGACCGTCTCCGGGCTGCTGCGCTCCCGCACCGGCAGCATCGAGTTTAACGGCGAGAACATCAGCCATGTCCCGGCGCACAAGCTCGTGTACAAGGGGCTCGCGCAGGTCCCCGAGGGGCGGCGCATCTTCCTTCAGATGAGCGTTGAGGAGAACCTCGAAATGGGCGCGTTCACGCAGAAAAACGCCGGTATCGACGTGGATCTCGAGTCGGTCTATGAGCAGTTCCCGCGCCTGCGCGAGAGAAAGAAGCAGATCGCCGGTACCCTATCCGGCGGCGAGCAGCAGATGCTTGCGATGGGCAGAGCGCTCATGAGCCACCCGAAGCTGCTGATGCTGGACGAGCCGTCCATGGGTCTTGCGCCTATACTTGTCGAGCAGATATTCGACATCATCCGGCAGCTCCACAAGAACGGAACGACGATTCTGCTCGTCGAGCAGAACGCGCAGATGGCGCTCTCCGTCGCTGACCGCGCATACGTGCTCGAAACGGGCAAGATCACCCTCAGCGGCACCGGCAAGGAGCTTGCCGAGAGCGACGAGGTTCGCAAGGCCTACCTCGGCGGCTGATAGGAAAGTATATAATAATAGAAAGAGCGTACCGCAAAACACGGTACGCTCGAGTTATATATGACGATGCACGGGACGCGCGAACCCCGTCGGGAATACTTGCAATTCGTCGGAACAAATGTTATAGTATAAATGGTGCTGATGCACCGGGAGCGCTGGACAACGGCAGGCGGTTAGTTACACCACCCGAAAGGGGGTGAAACGTATGCGACTTACCATAACTTTAACGTTAGGAAGACTAATGTTCCAGTTTATCGTACGTAGCAAAAACCGCCACTCGGCAAAGTGACGGTTTTTTAGGGCTTTTTCCTAAATTCTCTCCTTTGAAGAGCTAACCGCATGTCGCAGCGCTCTTTCTGTGTTCATTATATCGCTCACATGGTGAAATGTCAAGCGCCGAGCCGTCCCGAGAGGGGCGGTCTTTTTGCACCCTTCGCGTAGAGAAAATATCATCTCATATATATATATATATATAAGTTTACGCGGTCGAATGCATTGTTTCTCGTTGCATTATGAAACTACACGTGCTATAATAAGCTACAACTTGGTGACAAATATGGAACATAAACCGACCACACAACGAAACCGGAACCAAGCGCCGCGGAGGAGAAGCCGATGCATACAGAAAAAGCACCCAAAACAAAGGTCACAGCCTTACATATAATAACGCTCGTGCTGTGCGTGCTGTTCGGGCTGATGCTGGTGAACAACCTTGTCATTATCATCAAGGGCGCGGTGAACCCGGATGCGCCGCCCTCGGTGCTGGGCGTGACGCCGCTGGTCGTGCAGTCAGGCTCGATGAGCGGTACGGCGAAGGATCATATAGAGGTCGGCGACCTGATCTTTGTCACGCGGGCGGACACTTCGGCGCTCAAGGCCGGGGACGTTATCGCCTTCAAGGAAGGCTCCATCGTCGTGACGCACCGCATTGTGCGCGTTGAGACGGCGGAGGACGGTTCCCTCAGCTTCGTCACGAAGGGCGACGCGAACAACACCGAGGACATTGCACCAGTCGCGGCGGAGAACGTCGTCGGCATCTACAAGGCGCGCATCCCGGCGCTTGGGGACGTGGCGATGTTCATGCAGAAGCCGGTAGGCATGGCGATATTCATCGGCATCCCGGTGCTGGCCTTCGTGCTTTACGATTCCGCAGCCCGTCGCCGTGCGCAGGAGGCTGAGAAGCGCCGCGCGGACGAGCTCCAGCGCGAGCTTGAGCGGCTGAAGCACAGCGAGGAATAAACACGTTATCATTCACCGGGGGAGAGAAAAGGACGCCGGTGTTTAGATAAAAACCTGTGGGGGAAAGCCCTCACTCCAATGATTATTTATAGGAGGTCTTTCAATGAAAAAGACTAAGCTCATGAGGGCGGCACTGCTCCTGCTTGTCCTCACACTCATTACCAGCTGCTTCGTCGGCGGTACCTTTGCAAAGTACACCACGAGCAAAACCGGCTCTGACACCGCGCGCGTTGCAAAGTGGGGCGTTGGAATTACTGCTAATGGCGCTACCTTTGCTAAAGAGTATGACGCAAAAGGAAATATGGGCACAATTACTAAGTCCGTAGTAAGCACTGAGAATGTTGTTGCTCCCGGCACCAGCGACAGTATGGTAAAGATGACCCTCAACGGAAAGCCTGAAGTTGCTGTTAAGGTCAGCTATGCGCCAAAGTTTGATGTAGAGAACTGGACTGTTACGGATAACAACCCCACCCCTTTTTATTGCCCACTGGTGATTAGGGTAAGCACAAAAGTAGATGATGACACAATAGGCAATACTGTAATAATGGGTAGGGATTACGACAGCGAAGAAAAGTTTGAAAATGCTGTTAATGCTGCAATTGCCGCCTATAGCGATGTGTACGCAGCGGGCACCGATCTCAGCGGGGTTAACCAAAAATCGCTTTCTGTCAGTTGGGCGTGGCCTTTTGAAGAAACGGATGCTCCCGCTGATCCCAAAGCTAAATATCATCAGACTGACGAAAATGATACTATACTCGGTAATGCGGGAACTGCCAAAATCTCTCTCGAAGTTACCACCACAGTTACCCAGATCGACTAATTCTTACATACCACCCTGCCCCGCTTTTGCGGGGCAGGGAAAGTGGGTTAAAGCCGAAACACGCGGCGCATCCACCCCGGAGCGATATGATGCCTGTGCGGGCACAGACATGATATGACTTCAGGAAAATCACCCGGAGGCGAAGAAGTATGACTGCTTTTTTTGAAAAAAACAGACAGCGCATCCTGCCGCTGCTGCTGGCCCTGGCCGTGCTTGCACTGCTGAGTCTGCCGCTGGCGGTAAACCCGGCATGGGCCGCGCCCGGCACTTCCCCGGATCATGTGCTGACTTATAACCAGAACAGCCTCAAGTGGGACAGCGCCACCGGCATAAATGCCGACGGCACCGCGGAGCTCACGCTGTTCGACGCGAATTACACCAACGTCGAAGCCGTCGACGGGCGCAGGGTCGTCGCCCCGGGCACGGACGGCAGCAACATGATCCGTCTTGTGAACAACGTCAGCGGCCGCATCAGATACACCGCGGTGCTCTACAGCATCAAGACCGATCCGCGCATCCCCGTGCAGCCCTCGCTCGGCGGCACCGGCATGTATGACACGGCGAGCTATCAGCTCCCTGCGGGCGTCACGGGAGCCGAGGTCATCCGCGCGGTGCGCGGCACGGTCGCGGGACACGGCCTGCAGGACTTTGACATCAGCTGGAACTGGCTCTTTGAGGTGAGGGATGCGCAGGGCGTGACCGACGCGCAGGACGTGACCGACACCGAGCTCGGCAACGCGGCTGCTGCGGCGATGAAGGTGCAGACCGAGGGCGACAGCGTCACCGTCGGGTTCTATATCGTCGTCGAGGACAGCAATAACTACTATGTACCCAAGACGGGCGACGATTCGCACATCGCCATGTACCTCGCCTTCATGCTGATCGCGGCGGCGGGCGCGGCGGTGAGCGTCGTAATCTACCGCAGGCACGGAAAATGCGAGCGGTAAAGGCGGTTCTTAAGATCATATCCGCCGTCATAACTCTGGCGCTGGCGCTGCTGCTCGCGGGGAACATTTACGTTATCGCGGCGCGGGCGCTGACCGGAGAGCAGATGCCGGAGCTGTTCGGCTTTTCATCGGCGGTGGTCGTGACGGGCAGCATGAGCCCGGCCATCGAGGCGGGGGACTTCATAGTCTGCCGCGAGAGCGCCGGGTACCGGCCGGGCGACATCATCACCTTCCGCAGCGGAGACAGCATGGTGACGCACCGCATCGCCGGCACGGCGGACGGCGGCTTCATCACGAAGGGCGATGCGAACAACACCGAGGACATGGGCGTCGCCGCACTGGAGGACATACGGGGCAAGGTCGTGCTCCGCGTGCCCGGCTTCGGTCTATTCATCGAAAAACTCAGAACGCCCCTCGGCATGACGCTGATCGTGTTCGCGGGACTGGCGCTTATAGAGCTTCCCCGGCTTGCCGGGGCTTCCGGCAACAGGGGAGAACAGGAGGAGAAATATCATGGTAAACACACGCGGCACCCATAAGCGGCGGAGACTTCCGGCGGCAGTATATCTGTGCTATCTGCTGGTGGCCGTGCTTGCCTTCACCGGGGCAAGTGTTGCCGGGTATAAAACGGAGGCCACAGCTGAGAGCAGCGCCCATGTCGCGCGGTTCAATATCGAGGCTTCGCAGGCCGCGGAGCAGACCACGACGGCGTTCACGCTGACTGCCGAGAACAATACCGCAAGCTACAGCTTCACTGTGGCAAACGGCAGCGACAAAAACGTGACCGAGACGGCGGTGAGCTATGATGTGGTCGTCAAAGTTCCCAGCGGTATGCCGGGCGGTGTAGATGTTTCTCTGAAGAACGGGGACACGGCTGTCAGCCGCAAGACCGGTGAGAACGGCAGTACAGAGTATACCTTCCCCAACGCGGGCATATTTGCGGCCGCAAGCCCCAACACGCAGAACCTTACGCTCACCTTCACGGCGGGCGCCGGCGCGTCGAGCGGAAGCGTCAGCGGCATCAGCGTCGACGTTGTCGCGACGCAGATAGACTGAGAGGGGGCGCGGAAAATGAAAAATGTATCTGCATTTTTGAAGAGACACAGCGCGCTGCTTCTCCTCGTCCTTGTTCTTGCAACCGTCCCCGCGGGCATCGCGTTTGGTAAGTACGTC
Source organism: uncultured Oscillospiraceae bacterium (assembly GCA_934572355.1). Lineage (GTDB taxonomy): Bacteria > Bacillota > Clostridia > Oscillospirales > Oscillospiraceae > Limivicinus. The sequence continues at coordinate 2,462 of CAKTKV010000044.1, read as the reverse complement.
AAGAGCGTGAACGTGACGAGCGGGATCAGCGTCACGGTCGAGGGAGAGAAAGAATATATCATTGATAAGGGTAAAATGTGGACGGCCTTGCAGGGACTGTCTGCATCCAATCCTACCACGCTGAGCTTCGTTAAGGGCAGCGACGCTGCGGGAATGCGGCGTGTGGACACCACCGGCGGTGGTATCCAAGCCGAAGGCTCCGGTGAGATCGGCGTATACCAGAGCGGTACTGCTGTCTGCATTGCCCCGGTGGAGAACGACAAGGCAGAGCTGTACGCACCGCAGGATTGCTCATATTTTCTCTACGGGAAATACACAAAGTTAGCGCTGGGGTCTATCAGCTTTAGTAATCTGAATACCTCAAAGGTCGAATCAATGTATGGCATGTTCGATGAATGCACTTCTTTAGAGACGCTTGATTGGGGCAGCTTTGACACGAGCAATGTCACGACGATGGCGCTGATGTTCAGAAACTGCGGGCAACTGGCTTCGATCGATTTAAGCGGGTTCAAGACGGGAAATGTCAATAGCATAAACCAGATGTTTCAAGGCTGCACAAGCTTGACAGAACTGGATTTGAGCGGCTTTGATACGAGCAGCCTCGAAAGAATGTCGACCGCATTCGGGGACTGCACGTCGCTGACCTCGATCAATTTGAACGGATTCAGTGCGAGCAAAGTCAAAATTATGCAGGGTGTGTTCGACGGCTGCAAGAGCTTGACCTCGCTCGATTTGAGCAGTTTCGACACAAGCAGCGCTTTACAAATGCATTATATGTTCCTCAACTGCACGAGCCTGACTGAACTTGATTTGAGAGGCTTTAACACGGGCAATGTCACGCAAATGAAAGAGATGTTCCTCAACTGCGGCAATCTCAAAACAATATGGGTAGGAAGCGGCTTTGACACGGCAAAGGTAACAAACGGTAAAGACAAAAACATGTTCACAGGCTGCACGAGCCTTGTCGGCGGAAACGGAACAACCTACGACAGCAGTTACACCGGCAAAACATACGCCCGCATTGACGGCGGTCCCAATTCTACCACGCCCGGCTACTTCACCGGCGATTTGACAACGAATAGCGTGACCGGCACTGACGAGCCGGCGAACGGCTTCGGTCTCGCACTTGACCCTGCGTCTTGAACCTCTCATCCAAGGAGATGAAAGCAATGAAAACTCCAAAAGCATTACAAAAACTGCTGATACTGTCACTCGTGCTGGCGCTGGCGGCGTCCATGATGGGCATGGCTGCCGCCGCCGAGAGCGGCGACCCCGCGGCGGAGAACACCGCCGCGGAGGAAAGCGCCGCTGTCGAAGAGAGTGCTGCCGCCGAGGAGAGCGCACCCGCGCAGTCGGCGCAGGCCGGGGGCAGAACCTTCACATGGAACGAGGGCGAACCGCTCGTCCTGCATATCAAGGCCGATGAGGGCTTCCGTATGCCGGCGGTCTTTACTCTCAGGATAAATGACACGGAGTATTCCGTGCGCACCGACGGCGGCGAGAACCCCGAGGGCATCAGCTATAACGCCGAGACGGGCGAACTGAGCATCGCTTCCGGCGTCATCAACAACGGGGACAGCTTCGTCATCAGCGGCGCGGCGGTCGGCGTGAGCGTCGACCTCGCAGGGCTTGAGAACATCACCGTGAAGGAGAGCATCGCCGGGGATGTGTCCGCCGCGCAGCCACTCACGCTGACGCTCGTTCCCGCCGAGGGCTATAAGCTGCCCGCGGAGCTGAAGCTCATGCTGGGCGAGACGGAGTACACTGTCTATACCGACGGCAGCGCGGAGAACCCGGAAGGCATCAGCTTTGACGCGGAGAAGAGCGAGATTACTATCGATGCGTCCCTGCTCGAGATCGGGCTTACGCTGAGCATCACCGCGAAGGGCGAGGAGCTTGCCGAGAAGCCTGAGGAAACGGAGAAGCCCGAGGAGACTGAGGAACCGGAGGAGAGCGAAAAGCCCGAAGAGACCGAGGAACCTGAAGAGACAAAGCAGCCCGAGGAGTCGGCGGAGCCTGGGGAACCGAAGGAACCCGAAGCTTCCGCAACGCCCGCGATCTCGGTGGAACCCGCCGAAAAGGACGGCAAGGCTGAGGATAAGAACGCTGACGCCGTACCAGAGCAGTCTCCGAAAGCGGCGGAGAGCGCCAGCCCCGCGCCGACCGTGAGCGCAAGTCCTGCCGCGGCAGAAAGCGCCGCACCGCAGGAGATGCCCACTGAGGAAGCTCCCGCAGCCGAGACAACGGCAGAGTAAAACAGAAAACCGACGACCCCGCGCTTTGGAAACAAGGCGCGGGGTTTTTGCATATAAGCGGCGCGGCCGAGCCGTGGGGCGGTAGACGGGGCAATGCAGCGTTTTTGATATGGCTCTTTTGCAGTGACCAACTGCCGGTCGCTCCGCGGGCATACTTTCTGTGTGAACAGAAAGTATGCAAAGAATCACAAAAGGGGCGGGGATTGC
>CAKTKV010000043.1 GCA_934572355.1 uncultured Oscillospiraceae bacterium | reverse complement strand
AGTATGACTTTGCCCACCCGATCCAGGATGCCATCGAGGGCATTACGCACTCGCTCTGCTCGCTCGAATATGAGGATCACCGCCCGCTTTATGACTGGGTCGTGTCGAACGTCTCCATCCCCGGCATAAAGCCGAGACAGATAGAGTTCTCCCGACTCGGCATCAACCACACCGTCATGTCCAAGCGCAAGCTGCGTCAGCTCGTGCAGGAGGGGTACGTCTCCGGTTGGGATGATCCGCGCATGCCGACCCTGTGCGGTCTGCGCCGCCGCGGTTACACCAGCGCGTCGATCCGTGAGTTCTGTGACCGCATCGGCGTGTCGAAGGTTCCGTCAACAGTCGACCTTGCGCTGCTCGAAAGCTGTCTGCGTGACGACCTCAACGCAAACGCCCGCCGTGTCATGGCCGTGCTCAACCCTGTGAAGCTCACTGTCACCAATTACCCTGTTGGCAAGAGCGAGACGCTTACCGTTGAGAATAACCCCCTCCGTCCTGAGGACGGGACGAGGGAGCTCAGCTTCTCGCGTGAGCTTTGGATAGAGGCTGACGACTTCATGGAGGAGCCCGCGCCGAAGTATAAGCGCATGTATCCCGGCAATGAGGTACGTCTGAAGGGCGCATATCTTGTCAAGTGCACCGGCTGCATCAAGGACGCTGACGGCAATGTCATTGAAGTTCTCTGCGAGTATGACCCCGAAAGCCGCGGCGGTGATCCCGCTGACGGGCGCAAGGTCAAGGGCGCGACGATCCATTGGGTCGACGCTGCCACTGCCGCCGACGCCGAGGTACGCGTCTACGGCAATCTCTTCAGCGATCCCGACCCCGACGGTCCGGACAAGAACTTCCTTGACTACCTCGATCCAGACAGCCTGAACATTCTCACCGGCTGCAAGGTCGAGCACAGCCTCGCCGAGATGCCCATGCCCGAAAAGGGTAAGGACTCCACCGGCCTCCAGTTCATGCGTCAGGGCTACTTCTGCCTTGATAACCGCGACGCGAAGCCCGGTCACCTGGTCTTCAACCGCTCCGTCGCCCTCAAGGACAGCTTCAAGAAATAAAGACCTAATATAACAACTGCCGCTTCTCTTTCGGGAAGCGGCAGTTGTTATATTCAAATTATATACGGCACCGTGAACACGGAGACGTTTCTGTACCTCTCAAGCTTTTTGCTGAGGCGCTGCGTTGTCTGGTTATGCAGCAGCTTCTTTAACGGCGAGGTCACGACGAGCGCACCCATCATGACCGTCAGATTCTCATGCTCGTGAAGCTGCGCCGCCTCATCCTCGACATGCTTTATAAGAACCTCGTTTACATTGCGGTAGGCCGTAACGTCGTACACAAAGGTCGCATTCAGCTCCAGCTCATCGAGCTGTGCCCGTAGTCTGCGCGCCTTCTGCTCGTCGTCCGTCACGTTATACAGCTCTATCTCGGAAAAGCCGCAGCTGAGCGCGCACCTGAGCGTTTTTACAAATGAGCGGTTGAGCGTCTGCACAGGGATGATGACCTTGCCCGGCATGATATAGCGCAGCATATCGCGCGCCTCGTCCGTGCTGCGCAGTGTGAGGTCAGCGGAAACCGATGCGTAATGCTTCTTGATGGACTTCATCACGTACACCAGAAGCGGGATGAGTATAACAACGACCCATGCGCCTTCGGTAAACCGCGTGATGGCAATGACGAGGCACACCACGGCGCACACGACCGTGCCGAGGGCGTTGATGATTGCCTTGTGGTGCCAGCCCGGAGTCTTGAGCTTTACCCAATGTGCAAGCATACCGGCCTGCGAGATCGTAAACGAGATAAAAACGCCCGTCGCATAGAGCGGAAGCAGCGTATGCGTGTCGGCTTTGAAGAGAAAGATCAGAGCAGAGGACGCGAAGAATATCAGCAGCACGCCGTTTGAGAAGTTCAGCCTTGCGCCGCGCTGAGTGTAGCGGCGCGGCATGTATCCGTCGCGCGCGACCATCGCAAGCAGCAGCGGCATACCGGCATAAGCCGTGTTCGCCGCAAGTGAAAGGATAACGACCGTCGCTATCTGGAACACATAGAAGCACACGCTCCCGCTGCCGAACACTGCGGAAGCAAGGCTTGCAATGGCGGTGACGCCCTCCTGCGGGACGATGTGATAAATATCCTTCAGCACGGCGATGCTTATAAAGGTCACGCCGACCGTGAGCGCCATAAGGCCGAGGACTCTTTTCGCGTTCTTCGCCGATGGGTCGCGGAAGGACGGCACACCGTTGCTCACGGCCTCGACGCCGGTCAGCGCGGTGCAGCCGGAAGCGAAGGCTCGCAGGATAAGGAACACTGTCACATCCCCCGCCGTTTCGATGATCGCCGTCGGCTCCGGCGGCTGGTACCCGAACACGAGCACACGCACAAAGCCCGTCACGATGAGCGCAAGGATAGCGAAGATGAAGAAATACGTGGGCACGCCGAACATGATCGCCGACTCGCGCATGCCTCTGAGGTTGCCCCACGTGAGGATGCAGACGATGACAAAGGCGATCCACGGCTTGTATGCCGCAAGCTCCGGGAACGCCGACGCCACCGCCGCCGCGCCCGAGCAGCTCGACACCGCCACCGTCAGGATATAGCCTACCAGCAGCGACGACGCCGCGGTAAGCCCCGGCGCTTCGCCGAGGTTGTCCGCACCGACGATATACGCACCGCCGCCCTGCGGGTAAGCGTCTATCGTCTGTCGGTAGCAGAACACGAGAATAAGCAGCAGCGCAATGATCGCGCACATGACGTACACGAGCGTATGCGCGGCAAGCAGCCCCATCACCGGCAGCAGCACCATGAGCACTTCCTCACCTGCGTATGCCACGGAGGAGATAGTGTCGCTGGAATAGATCGGCAGCCCCCAAAGCACGCCGAACTTTTCACCGCCCAGATCGGAGTCCTTCAAGGGCTTGCCGATAAAGATGTCGCGAAGCCTGTTTTTCATTTTTAGGTAACCTCCACCCGCCGCCCGTCGAGCCTTTCAGGGCAGCAGTCAAAATAAAAACGCTGTGCTTTCCTGAAACACAGCGCAATGAGACCGTATGCGGGCGTAGTTACACCTTTATCCGCTCTCTTACGCTGACGAGATTAGCTGTCGGGTTCGGGAAAGAGAGTCCCCTATCGCATCGCGAATACACCCCAAGGACGTGCCATAGTATGGTCGCCGTCCATTCGGTCAAAATGTCCGGTCCGGTTCTCCCGCTGCCGCGAAACGCGGCATTAAGCATATTGCAGGCGCAATGCGGCATTAAGCATATTGCAGCCGCAATATAGCAGATTTATCCGAGTTTGTCAATAGGCATTTCTTAGCATTATCTACACGTCGCGTATAAAAATGCCGGGATGATAGTCCCGGCATTTTACATTATCAGAATTTTGCGATGATGTCCTTGATCCTGTCAAAGAAGCTGGACACGGAGGTGACGACCTTCTTCACAGTCTCGACGAAGCCAACGACCTTGGTCTTCGCGTCGGACACCTTCTGAAGCGTACCCTGTACTTCCTCTACACGCGCCTTGAGAGAATCAGCGTCAAGCCCTTCGAGCGAGCGGCACAGGTCAATGAGCTGCTGTATCTGAGTGTTGGTCAGCGAGACGTTGTAGCGCCCTGCAATGTCAATGATCTCGGCGCGTATCTCGTCGTCGGTCATCTTCTGCGTCTCATCGAGCATGAGCTTCAGATCGTTTACGATGGAGGTCGAGTCCATGCCGCCTATCTCGTTTGCAAGCTCGCCGGTGATGGTAAGCTCCTGTGTGCTGACAAGCTTCGCCAGATCGTCCAGCTTTTTGCCGGTCATGTCCTCGTATGCCTTGTATACGCCGGTGAGCGCCGCGGTGCCGCTGACCTCAAAAGGTGATGCGACGATGATGCGCGCATCGGTTATTCCCGCCGTCGCAAGGGCGCTTATATACATCTCACCGGTGCACCAGGTGATGTTGCTCGTGGTGACGTCCATGCCGCTGCCCTCGGGCAGAAGCTCAACATACACGCAGGAGATAGACCTCGTACCAATAAGGCTCTCGTCCACGTAGCCCTGGAGCCACTGGCGCTCTTCGCCGTTCGTGACGCGCAGTTCGATAGCGTCGCCGCGTTTGATGCCGAAGGCGTTATACACAGCGGCGATCTGATCGTCCGTAAGGTCCGCGCCGATGACTGCGCGGCTCTGTATGTTCTCAGCGTAGGCAGGGACTATCATCCCGACCGCCATTACGATTATAAGCAGGATAGTAATAAACTTTTTCATTTTTGTCTCCCCTTTCAGAGCTCGTTTATAGAGACGAATAGTTCTTCATTTTGTTCCATATATTCAATCCGGGGCATACCTTACCACATGTCCGCCGTTAAATAAAGCCTTTTTTGTGAACCTTAGTCAATCTTAATATTTATGTTCAGTACAATTTCTTCCTATATCAGCAATTTTATATGGAGCTGGCTGTTTTTCCCCGGGCTGATCGTCTGCGCCGGGGCGCTCACCATCAGCTGCCGCGGTCTGCAATTCAGGCGCTTCGGCCTTGCGATGCGTCTGACTGTCGGCAGCATACGTCTGCGTCCGACAGAGCACAGAAGCGGAACAGTCACGCCCTTTCAGGCTGCCGCGACAGCTCTCGGCTCAACGGTCGGCACGGGTAACATCGTCGGCGTGTCACAGGCTATCGCCATGGGCGGCCCAGGTGCGCTCTTCTGGCTCTGGGCAGCGGCACTCATCGGGATGATCGTAAAATACGCCGAGGTCGCACTCGCGATATATTACCGCCGCGGAAGCATCGGCAGTGGTCCAATGGACTACATCACCCACGGACTTAGCCGACCGCGCCTTGCGCGCGTCTACGGTGTTCTTGCCACGCTCTCCGCCTTCTGCATGGGGAATCTCGTGCAGGTCAGCAGCATTGCCGATTCCTTCGTCCGCGCCGTCGACGCTTGCACAGTTGGTCCGATGCCAAGCCCCGCCGCCCTGCGCTTCGCGCTCGGCCTCGTCCTCGCCGCCGTTACTGCGCTGCTGCTCTCAGGCGGCGCAGGTCGGGTCGGCACAGCGGCGGAAGCTCTCGTGCCGCTGATGAGTCTGCTGTTCATCGCCGCATCTATGGCGGTCGTCGCATTGAACCACGATCGGATAATCGTAGTTATGTCAACCGTATTTGTTGAAGCCTTCCGCCCCGGCGCGATCACCGGCGGTATCTGCGGTGTCACTACGGCGCAGTGCATACAATGGGGGCTGAGGCGCAGTGCCTTTTCCAACGAAGCCGGGCTCGGCACCGCCGCCATTGCCCACGCCGCAGCTGATACGGATGATCCCGCCGCTCACGGTATGTGGGGCATCTTCGAGGTCTTTGCCGACACGATAGTTATCTGCACCTGTACCGCGCTTGCGATCCTTTGCAGCGGGATCAACATCCCGTGGGGCAGCGTCACCGGTACGGAAGTGTATCAGTCCGCCCTCGCTTCTGTGTTCGGCGCGCGTGCTTCGGCGGTGTTCATGGCCGTCACGATCTGCCTTTTCGCCTACACAAGCGTGATGGGCTGGGCAGTCTACGGCAGCCGCTGCGCCGGGTACATAAGCAGTAAGCGCGGAGCCGCTGTTTACGGTGTTCTGTTCCCGTGCGTCTGTCTTTGCGGATGTGTTATGTCAACCAAAGGCGTGTGGCAGATCGCCGACCTGATAAACGCGCTGATGTCTCTGCCGAACCTTGTCTCCCTGCTCCTGCTCTCCCCCGTTGTGGGAAAAATATCGCGGAAAATTGACACTTGACGCTTTCCGGCAAAGCCTATATACTGGGCATAGGTAACAAAAAGCCGCCGGTACAGGCGGGCAAATTTCACTTAGGAGGAAATTTTTTGAAAGTAATAATCTGTGACGACTATAAAAGTCAAAGCGCCGCCGGTGCGGATATCATTGAGAAGATAGTCCGCGAGAAGCCTGACTGCTGCCTCGGCCTCGCCACCGGCTCAAGTCCTGTCGGCATGTATCAGGAGCTTGCGCGCCGCTGCCGTGAGGAGGGGCTTGATTTCTCCAGGGTACACACCGTGAACCTTGACGAATATATCGGCCTCGAACCGGCGCATGACCAGAGCTACAGATATTTCATGGATTCCAATCTCTTCGATCACATAAATATCGACAAGAAAAACACCTACGTCGCCAAGGGCACGGGCAATATCGACGCGAACATTGCGGAGTTTCAGGCTGTGATCGCGGGCAGCTGCGTTGAGCTTCAGGTGCTCGGCGTCGGTCCGGACGGCCACCTCGCGTTCAATGAGCCGGGCAAGGAACTGTACTGGCACGCACACAAGGAAGTCCTCGACGAGAGCACCATTGACGCAAACGCTCGCTTCTTCGCCTCGCGCGACGAAGTCCCCCGCTACGCTGTGACTATGGGCATAGGCGAGATAATGATGGCAAAGCGCCTGCTGATGATCCTCAGCGGCTCAAACAAGGCCGATGCCGCCCGTCAGCTCCTGATGAGCGACGCTGTCACCTGCGCCTGCCCCGCAACGCTTATGAAGCTGCACCATGACGCGACCGTCATCATCACCCGTGAGCTTGCCGACGCTATCGGCTACAAAGGCTAAGCTGCTCTAAGCGCCACATAAAATACCCCTTACGCTTTTTCGCGTAAGGGGTATCGTTTTATCTTGCTATTATCGCAAAGCTTATTCCTCTTCCTCTACAAGCGCATACTTGTCAAGATACTCGCTTGCAAGCGTCGTCCTGCCGCCATGGACGAGCGCCTGAAGATACACATTTGAAAACTCAAGCGTCGCGGACAGCTCGTCCTCTGCGTTCACCAAATATTCCAGCAGCTCCGGATAATCGTTCCTGAGCTCTTGCATGATGAACTCGCACTGAGTCAGCAGGTCGCCCACCGACGTACCGTTCTCCATCGCAAGGTCGTACAGGTAGCCCTTGCGCTCGCCCGTCCACTGGCACAGACCGTAGCCATGGCCGCACTTATCCCTCGGCAGGTATTTTATAAATGCCTCTCTGCTTACAGAGCCGTTATCTATGCTGTCTGTATAGTCCTGCGAGAAATAGAACTGCGAGGTAAAATCGCCCTCGACACGCGTAGGCTCGCAGGAGCTTTCCGAATCAATGCAGCCGAGTATCGCCGCCGCAGTGTAGGGGTTATCAAACTGCTCGACGAAATAGTTCCATATAATACCGGCGTTGCTCGTGTCATAGGTGGTCTGCGCGGCATATTCCTTTTTGCCGCTGGACACGGCAGGTGCCGCAGCTTCCGTCTGCTGTGCCGGCTCCGGTGCGGCAGCAGTCCCGGACTGCGCCGTCTCTGTCTGCGTCTGGGTGCTCTTCTGCGCGCCCTCAACGTATATCGCGAACTTCTTTTCTATAAGAACGGCCTCAACCGTCTCGCCCTTATTTTCCGCCACGGCGGTCAGCTGATATGTATAATCCCCCGCTCCGAGATCCGCAAAATGCATGGACGCGTTCACCGTGCCCGCAAGACTGAACTCCGGCGAATACGGCACATAGGCATATTCCTGAACGACTTCGCCGTCCTTGAGGAGTCTGCCCGTGACGTTCGTGAGCTGCCCCTTGTCCGTCTTGACAATGCCTTTTATATCTACGATGTTCCCCGCCTTCATATCCGAAGGCTCCGTCGCGTCAGAAATGGTGATAACAGGTATGTCCGGCTCCGGCGCAGCCGTCGGTTCGGGCGTAGGCTCCGGCGCAGCCGTCGGTTCGGGCGTAGACTCCGGCGCAGCCGTCGGTTCGGGCGTAGACTCCGGCGTCGGCGTGGGTGCCGGTGTCTCCTGCACTGCGGCAGTCGGCGTCGGGACAGCTTCGGGCTTGCCAGTGCAGCCGGTAAGCGTAAGCAGTAATGATACCGCAAGCGTGAGCGCTGCGGCGGACTTCATCGGTTTCGTCATATTAAATCTCCGGCATGAATATTTTTCCATGTTTGGTTATTATACTTCTAATCATGCAATATTTCAACACCAAAGATTTAACATTTAACACTTTCAGCCCCGGGCAATGTCAAGGCAGCTGATATCAGACACGCCTTTATACGGCCACTTAGCCTTCTCCTCGCTCACTTCCACGCTGAGATTCTCGGCGATCTTCTCCAGCGCAGCCATGTCCGTTCCGGCATTGTCCTGCCCGCCGATACGGATCAGGTAGCCGTACTCCGGTGAAAAGAGCAGCAGGTTATACGCCGTCCACCGCTCGCCCGTGACGGGGCTTTCATAGCTTGTCTCTATCTCCATGCGGTCATAGCCGTTCCAGACGTCTTCCTTTATAATGCGGCTCTCTCCGGTAAGGAAATATTTCATTCCCCGCAGCCGCTCGCCGTTGAAGCTCTCTATGCAGTAGGCTATCCTCTCGCCCTCGTTGTCAATGATGCGCCCGCTCGTGCATTGGCTCAGGTAGCTCTCCGCCTGTGCGCCGCTCTCCGGCAGCCAGTTCGGGCGCACGCTCACCTCGCGGCAGTCTTCCCCAACATCGAAGGTGAACCACATACTTGTCCCGCTGTGCCCTATCTCCTGACTCTCCGCCGCGCCCGTCTCAACATTTATCCCGGGCACTCTGCCTGCCATTGCTTCCCCCGCCGCGGTCTTGTGGGCATGCATGGCTCCGTAGCCTATCGCGAAAGCGCTCAGGATAAACAGCGGCACAAGTATCGCCGCGATGAGAAGCGTTTTCGGCGCTTTGGCCTTTCTCCGCCGGTCATTCATATAGACCCGCTCTATTGTGTCCCCCGGCGCGCGGACGGCAGAGAAGGTCTCCTTATACAATTTTGCATCAAACATTGCTCCGCACCTCCTCCAGTCCCGCTCTCAGCAGCTCCCGGCCGCGGCGTAGCCGTGTGCGCACGGTAGCCGCCGGGATCCCGGTGAGCCGGGCTATCTCGTCCGTGGAATAGTCCTCATAATAATAAAGATATATCGCCGTCCGGTATTTTTCCGGCAGCTCCATCACCGCGTAAAACAGCTCGCTGTGCTCGGGTGTCTCAAAGCGCAGCTCATTTGCGTATTCCTCAATGTCCCCGGCTCTGCGCCACGGCGAGCGCAGCGCACGCTTGCACTCATTCACCGTCACGCGCACGAGCCAGAAACGCGTGTGCTCCTCGCATGCAAATGGTTTGGTGTTTCTCAGCAGACGCAGCAGAACATTCTGCGTCACATCGTCCGCGTCGCTTGCGCTCTTCATATAGCTGAACGCCAAGCGGAACACCATGTCCATATACCGCCGCGCAAGGTGCTCAAATTCTCTGTTCTCCATCGCCGTTCATTCCTCCGGCCAGACCTTGATCGTAAAGAGCTTCACGCTTTCCGCGCCTATCCCGTCGTCAAGCAAGCGAAGCATATAGGCCTCGTCCAGCTCCTCGCCAATGGTGTACAGCTGTGCCGGTGCCGCCTGTATGATGCACATATAGCGCTGCCCGGTCATCTGCGCGTAATCGAACCTGTCCCCATTCTCTTCGTCATACTGCATCACCGTCGCCTCGCAGCCGAGGGCGGAAAAGGCTTTCGCCGCTTTGATGCAGTTATCCCGCTGCGCCGCTTCGGTGATATCCGCAAGCTCCGTACCCAGGGCGTTTATTTCCTCATGTGTGTACCAGTACTCCTGCGGGAGCTTACTGTCGTTTGCCTTATGCCACGCCATTGCGTCTGAGTCCAGGGTCGCGCTGCCGTTTTCCCCGGCGGCTATCAGCTCCGCCTGAGTCCTGTAAACGATCTCACTCTGCTTTTTCATAAGGCTCATTATCTCGCCGTATCTTTCGCGGTACTCATCACAGGTCAGGTAATACGGATCGTATGTAATCTCAAAGCTGCGCGGCTCATCCTGCGGGAGCTCCTTCAAATGCTCATCGTCACTCCGGCTTATGCACAGCTTACCGTCCACGGCGCTGCGCTCATGCATCCATGCTTCATATTCCTCCCGCGTCAGCGTGCGTACCTCCTCTGTCGGTGTCGGCGCGCTTGTCGATACCGCCGCCGTCTCCTGCGGTGACGCCTGCTCCGGGAGCAGCGTTTCATCAGCCGCCTGACAGCCACACAGCAGCGCCATCACCGCGCATATCATCAGCGCATATTTTCTTATACCAGTCATAGTCGAGCCCCTTTCTTTTCTTTATCGTTTCATCTATAATACCTTTGACGGCGGCAAATTGTTTCATGTTCCGAAAAAATCAAGAAATTCCCGCTATCCATTTACAACATCAAATTTTTGTAGTATTATTTATAAAATAAAAATATCAGGAGCAATTATGGAATATAAATTCTGTGTCCCCTGCCTTTTAGGACTTGAAGGGCCGATATCCGATGAACTCAAGCGTATGGACATGGCAGATGTTGCGTCCGAAAACGGCCGTGTGTATTTTACCGGCGGGGATGAGGCGCTTGCCCGCGCCAATATTTGTCTGCGCATTGGTGAGCGCGTGCTCATCGAAATGGGCAGATTTGACGCTTTCACGTTTGATGAGCTATTCGAGGGCACAAAGGCTCTGCCTTGGGAGTCCATCATCCCGAAGGACGGCGCTTTCCCCGTCAAGGGCTACAGTCTCAATTCAAAGCTTTTCTCCGTTTCCGACTGTCAGAAGATAATCAAGAAGGCGGTCGTCGAGCGGCTCAAACGCTCCTACGGTCTGGAGTGGTTCCCTGAGACGGGCGCACTGTATCAG
>CAKTKV010000042.1 GCA_934572355.1 uncultured Oscillospiraceae bacterium | reverse complement strand
GAAGTGTTCTTCTTGTTCTTGACCGTGTTGTAGTTCCTCTGCTTGCATTCTTCGCATCTGAGTGTGATTTTTACTCTTGCGCCTGCAGCCATTCTTTCGGCACCTCCTATTTTATTTACCCGCCGTAAAAGGAGACGGGCATTGCCTCCCTGTATTGGATGGGCAGCTCTGACAGCGCGCAAAAATGCGCACAAAAATAGACCTCTCATCCGACAGGTAATACATAATATAACATAGAACATCCATGCGGTCAATAACTTTTTTACGTAAACTAAAGGAAAATAAAACGCTTTTTCCCTTGCCGCGGGAGCGGATCGGTGTTATAGTCATGGTAATAATCATCAGATAAACGCAAAGGATATGGTAGGTATGGATTATAAGGAAGCGCTTGAATATATAAATAGGACAGAGTGGTTCGGCTCGAGGCCGGGGCTCGAACGCATCACGGAGCTTTTGGAGAAGCTCGGGAACCCGCAGAACGGGATGAAGTTTGTTCACATCGCCGGGACAAACGGCAAGGGCAGCTGCGCTGCGATGACGGCGTCTGTACTCAAGGCGGCAGGCTACAAGACCGGGCTTTTCACTTCGCCCTATCTTTACCGATTCAATGAGCGCATGCAGATAAACGGCAAGCAGATCGACGACGATGTACTCGCGGCGGATGTGTCGCTCGTGAAGATCGCGGCCGACGCGATGGCCGATCACCCGACGGAGTTTGAGCTTATGACCGCCGCGGCCATGGTCTGGTTCAAGGAGCAGAACTGTGACATCGTTGTGCTCGAGGTCGGGCTCGGAGGGCGGCTCGATGCGACGAACGTTATCGAGGCGCCTGAAGCCTGCGTTATCATGAACATCGGCCTTGACCACACGGCTGTGCTCGGAAATACTGTCGAGCAGATCGCCGAAGAGAAGGCCGGGATCATAAAGCCGGGCGCGGACTGCGTGCTGTACCAGCAGTCGCAGAGCGTGACGGAGATCGTGCGCGAGCGCTGCGACGAGGTCGGCGCAAGGCTGCACGTCGCAGATTTCTCGGAGCTGCACAGCGAGTTTGACAGTCTCTTCGGTCAGAGCTTCACCTATCGCGGCGAGGTCTACGCGCTGCCGCTGCTGGGGGCAAACCAGCTGCGCAACGCCGCTGTCGTACTGGAGCTCGTGGAGGTACTGCGCCGCCGCGGCTGGGCGCTCGACCAGAGCGATGTGGAGCACGGACTGTACGCCGTGAGCTGGCCGGGGCGCTTCGAGCTTGTGAATGATGAGCCGTGCTTCATCGTTGACGGCGGGCACAACCCGCAGTGCGCGCAGACTGTTGCGGAGAATCTGAGAAGCTACTTCCCGGATTCGCGCCGCGTGCTGCTCGTGGGTGTGCTGAAGGATAAGGACTACGCGGGTATTTTCGACTCGCTCGACCCCGTGGCGGACGAGTATGTCTGCATCGCGCCGGACTCAGTGCGAGCTCTCCCGGCGGAGGAGCTTGGGAAGTTCCTGAAAAAATACGGCAAGGACGTCACCGTCTGCGAGAGCATAAAGGACGGGGTGAGCATGGCGCTCGATATCGCCGGGGACGATCCGGACACTATGATCTGCGCGGTCGGCTCGCTTTATTCCGTGGGCGAGATACGCGCATGCTTTGAGAAATACTGAGGTGGAAAAATGCGGATAATGGCGATAGATTACGGAGACCAGCGAATAGGACTTGCAGTGTCCGACCTGCTGGGGATGCTCTGCGGCGAGGCGTGGACGATGAATGAATGGGACATGGAGCGCGCGTCAAAGCGCATAGCCGAGGAAGCGGCGGCGCGCGAGGTCGGCACTCTCGTGCTCGGGCTGCCGAAGAACATGGACGGCAGCGAGGGCGTACGCGCGGAGAAGAGCCGCGAGTTCAAGGCCATGCTCGAGCGTGACAGCGGACTGCCGGTCGTGCTCTGGGACGAGCGGCGCAGCAGCATCGAGGCGCACGCGATACTCCACGCGGCGGGCAAAAAGGAAAAGCAGCATCGCAAAACCGTCGATGCTGTCGCGGCGAGCCTGATATTGGAAGGATATCTGGGAAGCCTGAAGTAGAAACTAATGTATAAAAATTGTTGATAAAAAAGCACTAAAGAAGAATAATAAGGTATTTTTGACAGCAAGCTCCGCCTTTAATTTCTCCCTCCCGGCACATAATTATCTTGCGAGATATTATCAGCCGGGAGGGAAATTTTATGAAAAAGGCGATAGTGACCGGCCTGTGGTCGCTGCTGCTTGCGACGGTGCTTACGGTTCCGGCCTTTGCACAGGAGCTTGTTGTCGGCGGGCAGGTCGTTGGAGTACAGATAAGCACAGAGGGCGTAGTGGTAGCGGGCTTTTCAGAGATCGAGACGGAGAGCGGGACGGTGTCCCCGGCGCAGAGCGCGGGCGTGCATCAGGGCGATCTGATAACCGCGGTCAACGGCAGTAAGGTCGCCGACGCGCAGGAGGTCATTTCCGCGGTCGGCGAGTGCGGCGGCGAGAGCGTGTGCCTGGGGCTTCAGCGCGGGAGCAAGAGCATGAGCATAAATGTGACACCCGCGCAGTCGGGCGAGGGCGAGTGGCTGCTCGGCATATGGCTGCGCGACGGGCTGTCCGGACTTGGAACGCTCACCTTCTGCGACCCGGACAGCGGCGTGTTCGGCGCGCTCGGGCACAGTGTCAGCGATTCCGACACGGGGCTGACGATCCCAGTCAGGGAGGGCAGCATCACGGACGCGCAGATAGTCAGCGTGAACCCCGGCGTTTCGGGCAGTCCCGGCGAGCTGAACGGCTGCGCCGACTTGGGTAAGGTGCTCGGCAGCATCGAAATGAACACCGCGCAGGGAATTTTCGGGCAGGCATATGTGTCGATGGATGGACGGATGATGGAGACGGGCAGCATCGCGGTCGGGACGGCGTCGATAGTTTCGACGATAAACGGGCGCGACAGCCGCGAGTACGCGATCGAGATAAACCGCATCTACCGTGAGGCCGACGGCACGCACGCGATGCTCAGCGTGACCGACCCGGAGCTTATCCAGAAGACGGGCGGCATCGTGCAGGGCATGAGCGGCAGCCCGATAATCCAGAACGGAAAGCTCGTCGGCGCGGTGACGCACGTGTTCGTCTCCGACCCGACGAAGGGCTACGCCGTGAGCATACAGGATATGCTGCGCGCGGCGGGGATAATGAGCAAAGCGGCATAAACAAAACGAACCCCGAAGAAAACCGTTGATACGGAGGCTTTCTTCGGGGTTCGGCGAAGCACGGCACAGCTTCAGAGGACCTGAATGCCGATGTCGATGAAGTGCTGCCGGGTCTTTTCGGGTATGCCATCGTCGGATATTATCATATCCACATCGTCGAGCGTAGCGTGTGTGATCGGATATGCCACACCGATTTTAGTGGAGTCGATCGGGACGATTATTTTTTTCGAGCGCTTGATTATGCTGCCGAGAGTTTCGTCCATGATCTCTTTCACGCAGGTGAAGCCCTCAACGTCGGAGTACCCGGCAACGGCGAGAAACATTATATCGAAGTTGATACGCTCAAGGTACGCGAGATTCAAGGGGCTGTCACAGCAGCAGTTGAAGCGGTTGAGCGTACCGCCGCAGACAGTGACCGTCGGTTTTTTCAGAGCGGAAAGGGCGTACGCGCAGCTGATGCTGCTGGTGAAGACGGTACACCACTCGTCGGGGAAATGGTTGGCAATGTCGGTGATCGTGCTGCCCGAGCCGAGATATATGCTCAGGTTCGGGTTCTTGTCAAGCTGCTCGCGCAGATAGTGCTCGGCCTTCTGCGCAATCTGATCCTTCTTATCGACATTGCGCTGGAGCCTGCGGAAGTACAGATCACTGGCGTGGGTGCTGGTGTTGATGGAGCGGGCGCCGCCGCGCACGCGTATTATCTCGCCGCGCTCGGCAAGCTCCTTGAGATCGGTGCGCAGAGTCATGTCGGACACAGACGGGAAATGCCGCTGAAGCTCATCAAAGCTGACGCTGCCTCTCTCATTTATAAACTCGGTGACATTATACCGCCGCATCTGTTTGCTCATGTGACCAACTCCTTTTTATGAGAATATACATAAACAACAATGAACTGTCAAGCTATTAACACAAAATTTTTCTAAAAACCGAAAATATTTTTACTGTTTCAAAAATATTTTCTTAAATTCAAAAAAATATTTTTGCAAAAGACTTAATTGCCGCGTGCGGGATTTGGCGAAAAAGCAGAAAAAATCACCAGGAAGCATTGCGGCATTGCAATTTCCGGGGCACGATGCTATCCTCAAACCAGAGGCAGGATCAAAAAAATCCTGAAAAAACTACATAAATAAAAAGGAAAAGGAGAAAGAAATGAAAAAAATTGTTGCTATTCTGCTTGCTGCAGCGATGGCCCTTGCACTCTGCGCATGCGGCCAGCAGGCGGGCCAGACGCAGAAAACTACAAGCGCGGCGGCAGATAAGGGTAAGCCCATAGAGATAAAGCTTACCACAACCGACCCGTCGAACGCGGTGACGGTCCTCGACCTGATCGACTGCTGCGATCAGATCCGCGAGCGCACCGACGGGATGGTAGATATCCAGGTCTACGCGGACGGGCAGATGCTCGTTTACGCCGAAGGCGTCGAGGCGGTCATGTCCAATGCCAACCTCATCATGATCGGCAGCCCCACCTATTTTGTCGACTATGTTCCCGTTATGAACAGCATAGTTGCTCCGTATCTGTTCCCGAGCAGAGAGGTCGCCGCTGAATTCTTCAAGGGCGACGTATGGGCAGGCATCGCGGAGGAATGCGAAAACGCAGGCTTCCATGTTATCTGCCAGGACGGACTTATCGGCTACCGCAGCGTTATTGCAAACGCACCTGTAAGATCCCTTGCCGATATGAGCAAGCTCAGTCTCCGTATCCCTGCAACGGATATCATGATAAAGCTATTTGACGCGCTTGGCTGCAATTATCAGACTCTGGCGTTTTCGGATGTGTTCAATGCATGCCAGACCGGCGCGCTTGACGGACTTGAAGGCGTTCCTCTCACCATAACTTCCAACTCCCTGTGGGATGCGATCGACCCGCTGTACTACTCCCTGACCAATCACACTCTCGACTGCTACGGCCTCTACGTCGGACAGGAGTTCTGGATGTCCATCCCGGAGGAATACCGCAATATCATCCAGGAAGTTCTCGGCAGCTGGGGAACCGTTACGACTGCCCACTGCGTTGAGAATGAAGAAAACGTCGTTTATGCCGAGTGCAAGGAGCACGGCGTTGAGATCGTTGAGCTGACCGCCGAGGAGCTTCAGGAGTTCCGCGATGCGGCAGAGCCCATCATCCTCGAACTCGAGCGCGGCGAGGAGTTGCTCAATGAGGTCAAGGCCATAGAGGCAAAGCTGGGCTGATGCCCCGCAGAGAAAGCAAATGCATGTAATGCCTTCACCGCTCCGCACACACGGACTGAAGGAAGAATGTATCGAAAAAGTCCCGCAAGGGACTTTTTCGATAAGTAACGGGAGGGATTTAATTGAAAAAGATCTCCGCTGCATACAATAAGCTGGCGGATGCACTGGACAAAGCGGTCTATGTCATCGGCGGAGCCGGCATAATTGTCTGCGCCGGTATGTGTGGAGCCAATATACTCATGTGGTGGCTTATGGGAAAGCGCATAGCCATATGCGATGAGGTATCTCTGTTCGGCCTTATATGGGCGACATATATAGGAATGGGCATACTCTTCCGCGTAAACGGCCACTGCAGCATGGACTTCATCGTGAATGCGCTGCCTCCGAAGGCGCAGAACACTTTGCGCATATTTACCGATATCGCCATACTGGTCGTATGTGTGCTGACAGTGCGCTATTCATGGGCGCTGGCGATCAAGTCGTTTTCGAAGAAGCTGATATTGACAAAGCTGCCGTACTTTTGGGTGGACATCCCGATAACGATCGGCTACGCGCATCTGCTTCTGCTCGTGATAGGGGACATAGTGATCAGAATAAACAGACTGATCCACTGGGACAAGGAGTGAAGAGATGGAAAGCTATCTGCCGATAATAGTCACCTTCGTTATGATGTTCTTGGCGATACCCGTGCCGGTGTGCCTGCTTGCGGGAACGTTTCTGTACTTCGGCGTTCTGAACCCGTCTCTTCCGCTGACGAGCGTCATACAAAACGTCGTGACGCAGACCATGTCTACCGGAATGCTCGCAGCGCCTTTGTTCATACTTGCCGGCGCAATAATGAACTATTCGGGAATAACCGCAAGACTGCTCGACTTCTGCGACTGCCTTCTGGGCCACAAGGAGGGCGGGCTGGCATACATAAATGTTCTGCTCTCGACGCTCAACGGCGGCATGTGCGGCTCGGCCACGGCGGATGCCGCCCTTCAGTGCAAGCTGCTTGTCCCGGAGATGGAAAAGAAGGGATACCCCAAAGCCTTCAGCACCGCCGTCACGGCGGCATCATCGCTCATTACGCCTATTATCCCGCCCGGCGTGCCGCTGATACTCTACGGTATCATGACCGGCGTTTCTGTCGGAAAAATGTGGGTGGCAGGATATGTGCCCGGTATAATGCTGTGCATCGGCATGATGTTCGTCTGCTATATATACGCGCATAAGTACCACTGGAAGAGCGGCAGAGAGAAACGGGCGTCGGGCAAGGAACTGCTGAGAGCCACGCTCAAATCCGTCTGGGCCCTGCTGATCCCGGTGTTCATGATAGTCGGGCTGCGCACGGGGCTTTTCACCGCGACGGAGGCGGGCACCGTGCTGATCATCCTCGCGATAGGCATAGGCCTTATATACAGGAGCCTGACACCCAAGCACTTCAAGCCGATCATCAAGGATGCTTTCCTTTCGACGGCTAACATCATGCTTATCATCGTCTCCGCCTGCGGCTTCAGCATGTACCTTTCATGGGAACGTATCCCGCATATGCTTGCGGACTGGATGATGAGCGTCTCTACCAGCAAATATATGTTCCTGCTGCTTAGTCAGATCATAGTGTTTTTCCTGGGCATGTTCCTTGACGGGACCGCGCTGCTGCTGATATTGACGCCTATACTCTACCCAATGGCACAGAGCTACGGGCTTGATCTGCTGCAGTTTGGCATGGTGTTCCTTGTGAACCTCTATTGCGGATGCCTGACGCCGCCGTTCGGAACGCTCATGTATGTGACGTGCAACCTTACGGATGTCAGCATACCGGATTTCTGCAAATACGGCTGGGCCTTTATTCTGGTGATGATCACCGTCTGCGTTATTATGGCGCTGTTCCCGGCAGTACCCACTTTCCTGCCGAATCTCATCTATGGAGCCTGAACGGCAGGGGCATAAAGAATGATAGATTTAAGAGATAAGAGGATAGGCATAGTTCTATCCGGCGGAGGCGCGAAGGGAGCGTATCAGGTCGGCATGTTCCGTGCGCTTCGGGAACTGGGCTTGGACCGTCAGATCAGGGCGATGAGCGGCTGCTCCATCGGCGCCTATGCGGAGGCGATATACGCCGTGCGCGGGATAGACGAGTACTGCCGGTTTCTGTACGGCTTTCAGGATATGTTCCATGACGGCGATGTCCTGAGCGATGCGGAGACTGCCGCAGCAAAGGCCGCGGTAGCCGACGGCAGGGCGACTCTGGAGCAGTTCTGCTCGGAGAGACGCTTCTGGCGGTATGAGGGCAGAGCGCTGCGCGAATATGTGAAGGAGCTGGTTTCAGACAGAGCCATTGAAAACTCCGGATATGAAATGAGCGTATGCGCGTATTCGCTCGAAAAAGAGCGGCCGGTCTACTTTAAGCTAGGCGAGCTGAGCGACGATGAGAAGGCTTCGGCGATAATCGGCAGCGGGTGCCTGCAGTTCCTGCTGGAACCTGTACTGCTGAGAGGGCAGCATCTGGTGGACGGAGGAATAGTCCCGAATATATGCAGATCCCCTGCACCTGCCGACAAGATCCCGCTGCAGCCGATGCTGATGGAGGAAGTGGATTTTATTCTGATAAACTTCCTTATCGCGCGGGACAGTGTAAACACGAAGCTCATCCCGGCGGGTACGGACTTTTTGGAGCTGAGGCCAAGCGCGCCGCTTGAGGCGTATCCCGGAGCGGGGACGCTGGACTTTTCACCGGAGAAGCTTGCAGGCCATGAGAAGCTCGGCTATGAAGACACCTTGCGCTGCTTCCGGCAAAACTGTATTTTTTAACAGAGGAGAACGAGTATGAAAACTGTTCTGTGCTATGGCGACTCAAACACGTGGGGCTTTATCCCGGCTAAGGCAACAAGGTATGAATACGAACAAAGATGGCCCGGCATCGTTGCCGGCATACTCGGCGGAGAATACAGAATAATAGAGGACTCTATCAGCGGCCGCACGAGCGTGTATGACGATCCATGCGTGAACTGCCGCAGCGGCAAGGATGGGCTGGGCTACGCGCTGCTCGCGAATGCACCGATAGACCTCGTTATCCTTGCGGTCGGCGGCAACGATCTGAAGTTCACCGATTCGGACGGCAGCATGCGCGGCGTGGCCCGGCTGGTGGACCTTATCCGGAACGCGGACAGCGTATACGATTCCTATGCGCCGATCTTCCCGAACGGATGCAGGATACTGCTGCTTGGGCCGACAGTCTTTTCTCCGGAGATATCTGTCAAAAGGCCGGGACACGCGCTTGCAAACAGCGCCGAGGAGTCAAAGCTGCTGGCGGAGAAATTTAAAAGAGTTGCCGAAGAGAAGAACATATATTTTCTGGACGAGAGCAAATATGCATATCCATCGGACAGAGACTGCATACATCTGCTTCCCGAGGATCATGAGAGACTCGGCAAAGCGATAGCCGAAGAAATAAAAAGAATATTTGCATGACTCCAATAAAAAGCTTCGACGCCCACGAATTTCGTGAGCGTCGAAGTTTATTTTACCAGTCCGATGATGAGCAGGTGCAGCGGGTAGTAGATATAAAACAGCCATTTCATGAAACGGTTGACGCGGGGGCTTTTACCGCGCTGGCCGTTGTACATTTTTATGACCGGGATCGCGAGAACGACGCCCATTTGAAGAATACCGTAGACCTTATCAATAGCGAAGAAGTACACGACGGCGTAGAGCGCAACATAGAACACCAGCCAGAACGACTGCTTTTTCAGATCGCCGCGGTTCGTGCCGAAGGCGAGGACACAGAGAGAGGCGATACAGCTCCAGTCGCTCGGGAAGGTGACAAGGCAGATGAGGATGATAATGAGCGGGACGGCCTTGCGCGGCAGGCGCTGACTGTTCGCGGCGCGGAGCATTACAAGCCCCCACGCGAGCGGCCACATGACGCTTGTCTGGTTGAGCGCCTGCCCGTAATAAAACGGGATGAACGAGTGCCAATCGACAAAATCATTAGAGAAAAAGATATAGCAGAAGTGCGAGACAAGGGCGAAGGCGAAAAGACGGAAGGTGTATTTATTTACATCGCGCGTATAGTGGTAGCCCTCGGCGATGAAGAAGCACATGACGGGACAGGTGACGCGCCCGATAAGGTGCATCAGGAGCGGGAGCGGTTCATGCGGGTAGCCCGGCCAGAGCGCCCACGCAATATGGTCGATCGTCATGGCGGCGATGGCGATAAGCTTGACGGCGTTGGAATCAAGCCCACGTTTTTGTATGTCCGACATTGCAGCACCTCCGTGGCAGAGTTGATTTTACTATAGGTTAGTGGGTGGGATTTGTCAAGATTTGCGGCGCAGATTATGAGGCAAATGCAACGAAAAAGATACGCTGAATTTGTACAATACTCTGATTTTGCGCTTGGATATTGATTTTCGGGAGCGGGTCAGGCTATGATGTTTTGGAAAGATAATTTTCAACCGAGAGAGGTGCGTGACATATGGCCGGAATACAGTACGACATGAAAAATGTTCTCGACATTCCGCTGTGGGAAAGAATGCAGGATCAGCTCGCGAAGATGACCGGGACTGCCATAATCTGCATCGACTACAAGGGAAACCCCATGACGAAGCACAGCGGGCGCACGGAGTTTTGCAGCGTTATCCGCGAGAACCCCGTTTCGCGCAAGCGCTGTTACCGCTGCGATGCACTGGCCGGACTTGAGGCGGTGCGGCTGGAGCGGCCGTACATCTATCTCTGCCACTGTGGGATAGTCGACGTCGCGGTGCCGGTAATGGTCGGAGACAAGTATCTTGGTGCGGTGATGTTCGGGCAGGTGCGGCTCGTGAACAAGGACAGGGAAAAGGCCGTCAGGCTTGTGAATGAGATAAGCTCGTTCCAGGCGGAGGAGGACGCGGCGCGCAAGGACCTGCTGGAGAAGTACGAGAAGCTGCCTGAGATGGAGTATGAGCGCATTGTCGAGATCGCTGACCTTATCGACTCAATAGTCAAATACACGGTCGAAAGAGCAGTGAGAGCGCGCAACCGCGACGAGACGTACAAATGGCTGATGAGCACGAACTCAGAGCAGTTGGTCGGCGAGGCGGAGATACAGGAGCTTTCGCTGCCGATGAGCGCACGGGAGCCCGAGCGGGCGGAGACGATGCCGGTGAAGCCGAGCAGCGTGATATACCCGGCGATAGCGTACATCAACGACCATCTGCGAGACGGCATTTCCATGAAGGAAATGGCCGACCTCTGCCACCTCAGCCCGAGTTATTTTTCGCGTACCTTTAACAGGGAGACGGGCGAGAGCTTTGTGAACTACATAAACCGCCGCAAGGTCGCGCTGGCGAAAGAGCTGCTGCGGGAGACGAACAAGAGCATTACGCAGATAGCCGAGGAGGCGGGGTACATAAACATCAGCAATTTCATCGCGGTGTTCAAGCGCATGGAGGGAGTTACGCCGTCGGTATACAGGCAGCATATGTATAAATAAACGG